>CALREK010000040.1:0-5837 GCA_943355165.1 uncultured Saccharimonas sp. (SeqCode)
ATATGCTGAACAGCTGTAGCGGTAATATGCGCCAACGAATGTCGCATAGCTTCTAGATTATCAATTTTGTCGGACATTTGGCTCTCCTGACTTAGGGCTTAATAAATAAAAATCGCGCCATCGGAAGATGTTAATAGCTAACTATCTTCTTAATGCGCGTCTCGGTCCCGCTGTTTGCAGGAGGTTCCACCGGACATTTTACTCATAAGACCGTGTTATCGCACACCGTCATCTCTATGCGGAGCTCCGTAGTTGGTAGCTACTTCATCACTCTCTAACAGTTTACCACACCCTATCAACCCCTAGCCTATACCTATCAGCACACACCTATCTAGCGTGTCTAGAAGGGAGACTCTAACAGGGAGACTCCCTGCTAGATTGGCTGCTTCTTACTCTGCCATTTACAAGGTGAGACCTTGGAACAAGGAGTCTCCTTTTACTCTGTTAGTCGACTGTTTTTTATTGCTTATAAATAAAAAACTGGTTGAAAGTTCTCGCAATTACTTTCAACCAGTTAGTTTTCGTTTACTACCCCTGTCTAGAGGGTGCAAAACACATCTGCAAAACTTCACCTTCAAATATCTTATCAGCATTAGTACTATAAGGCTAGTACAATTGTGTTGTTTTTTATGCATTAAAGCCTGTGTATATTTTTATATCATATATGGCAAACTGTACTATCCGGCCACACTGCTTATGGTATATATTGGTTCCCTTTTGTTTTATTGTTCAGTTCCAAAATTGCGACAGTTTGTTCGCTTTTTTCTACATTAACCTTGATGATAAGGGGTAAATCAGGTATATTTAATCTGTCCGAGAAATCGGATGATTAGCTCATTTGGAGTGGCAAAGCCACAAAATCAAAATAGTGCGCCTGGCGCTCTGGCCAAATGACTTAACAACCTGTTTTTATAGCCCTTACCGGATTACCCCGGTCGAATAGCTCATTTGGAGTGGCAAAGCCACAAAATCAGAATAGTGCGCCTGGCGCTCTGGCCAAATGACTTAACAACCTGTTTTTATAGCCCCTACCGGATTAACCCGGGCGATTAGCTCATTTGGCTAGAGCGCCACATTGACGTTGTGGAGGTGAAAGGTTCGAATCCTTTATCGCCCACCAGATAAACTTCTCTATGATTAGAGGAGTTTTTTATTTGATAATCGCTAAGCTACGATATTCTTCACAGATACGGGTCAAATAACGAAGGTTATGGATTGAGGCTAGCGTACCGGCTAAAGGCTCGCCTACCTTGAATTGATGTCTTAAGAATGCTTTAGAGAATCCGTTGGCGCAGGCGTAGCAGTCGCAGCCAACCATTATAGGTTCTGAATCGTCTATGTATTTTGAGTTTGTCAGATGAATCTTCTCATCATTGTCGGTCCAGACGGTAGCGTGACGAGCGTTTCTGGTCGGTAATACGCAGTCAGCCATATCAATTCCGTGTTCATAGGCGAATCGTAGATCAGATGGCGTACCTACACCGAGCAAAAAATGTGGCCGTTTTGGGTCATAAAGCGGCGCGAGGGCCTCTAGTACCTTAAACATCTCCTCTTGTGGCTCTCCGACCGATAGTCCGCCGATAGCTATGCCGTCTACATCCGTAGCCTGCACTAATTCAAGGCTACGTCGCCGTAAATCCAAATCCAAGCCTCCCTGCACTACACCAAAGAGTAATGGACGTTTATCTTCCGGCATACCTTTGGTCAGACGCTTGAATTCGACTAGACAACGGTCCAGCCAGCGATGAGTACGCTCAAAAGCGTCAAGAGTCATGGCGGGAGTCGCATCGTCTAAGCCGATAAGGTGATCAAAAGCCACAAACATATCAGAACCAAGCTCAAACTGTATCTGCATCGACTTCTCTGGCGTTATAGTACGAATCTCGCCTGTTACTGGATGCTTGAAGGTAACCCCTTCTTCGGTCACCTTGCTTAACTTACTAAGCGAAAATACCTGGAAACCACCAGAATCGGTCAATATCGGTCCCTGCCACTTACCAAAACCATGTACGCCGCCCAAACTATTAATGACCGCCTCCCCTGGCTGCATATGCAAGTGGTAGGTGTTATTAAGGATAACCTGAATACCTGTAGAAGCAACTTGTTCGGGCGTCATGCTCTTTACTGCTCCTCTAGTGGCATCTGGCATGAATGTTGGCGTAGCAAAACTACCAGCCCGTGTATTAAATACACCAATTCGGCCGTAAGCACTAGTTTTTTGATAAGCGAAGCGTTGATTAGATTTATCCACTGTCATGCTATATATTGTACACGAAAACAGATATAAGCGTTGACCTTTTGTTGTAAATATGTTAACATAAGCAGGTTAAAAGGGAGGCGCTCAAGTTTGAGTACCAATTCAAAACCGCTTGAAGGGTTTAAGCTTTTCTACGAAGAGCTCAAATCGGCCAAGCCAGCCAGTCGTATACGACGCGTTCGTCCTGCTACGACCTCTGTCAAATAGAGTGACAGCAAGACGAATCTCTGCCCGACCATCAGCAATGTTGGTCGGGTTTTTCATTTAAGAAGAGGTATTTACGTGCAGTTATCCTCATAATCGTAAACTTATCCACTAGCATAATAAACAGCCATATGACAATATATAGTCATGGTATGCATATATTGTCAGGCAGATACAAAGGTAGTTAATTCCCGTTTACAGAGGCGAGCTAACCAAGTTTGGCGTCGGCGTCAGTGCTTGGACTGCAAAAGTATCTTTTCTAGCATTGAGGCTGTCGATTTATCTTTAGCTCTGTCATTCCGTACGTCGCAAAATAGCTCAGTCAAACACCCTGTTAAGACAGCTATAGAGCCCTTCCAGAGAGACGTACTATTCACTAGCATCCTTGAGTCATGTAAACACCGTAAAACGGCTATAAGCGATGCTACGGCACTCACAAGCACTATTCTGAGTCGACTTAGACCCCATATGAAAGGCGCTGTCATTGACCGTGATCAACTAGTAACTACCGCACAACAAATATTGAAGCGTTTCGACAAAGCGGCCTCTGTTCACTACTCGGCTTATCACCGACTATAAAATAGTTTTATTATCTTCGGTTCGTACGGCTTTTTCGGTAACGTCAAACTTATCTAGATACTTGCCAAACATTAGTCTAGTCTGTGAATATAGCGCCGATGCGCCGCTGTAAACTATGGTTGTGACTGGCAAATACACCCATTGAATAATCATAAAGAAGGTTCGTCGCCTCTTATAGCGAGCTGGTTTTGGTGGCAAAATCTTAAGACTAAAATATAACGTGACGAAAATTCCAGCCAGAGCGATAGTCTCTATACGACTAGCGGTGATTGGCAGCAGATTAGAGCTTAGATCTTTGGGATTAAATAAGGCTGGTATCAAGGCTCCAAAAGCGATCAACAGAGCTGATGTCGCCCAAGAAACGTGGCCTTCCATTAGACGCAACCACTTTGCCCAAACATCAAACCTAGAGATAGAGTTGGGAGTAAAGAAGCCCTTGTCTGCCACATAAGCGATGTCGGATGCACCCCACGCCCAGCGACGCATTTGTATAAATTGAGCCTTCAGCGTCTTCCAATAACCCCCCGCAAAAACAGCATCCTGAAATATTGGTAAAAAGATTGGATAAACTTCGTGTTTACCTTCGTAGCGGAAGTATGTTCGCCAGAACTGGTGGCCATCCTCTACGATAGTACGAACACTCCAATAGTCAGTATCAATGAGAGTTTGCATGCTCTGAGCGTGTGCAGAAAAGTTGCGCAAAATATGTGGTCGAAGCATCATTAAGGTCATCCAAAACGAGTTGCCTGTCGCTACTACACGCATCGGTGCCGGCGCATCCCATATATTGTTAGTAAAAATAGGAATAGGCTGGAAAGAAATATATTGTGGCTCTGGACAGATGCAGTAAGTATAAGAAACCGACGCCAAGTACCAAGGATGAGGTCGATTATCCGAGTCAAGAGTCGTAACCACTACACGAATCGGATCAATGGCGCGTGCCTTTAAGTATTTTTCTAGTTCACGGCCTGCAAAAGTGATATTGCCGCCCTTCCCTCTGACTTCGCCGGGCATATTGTCGGGATGCTTAACGGCCAAGGCGCCCATAAACTTATCTTTATACTCAGCAACTAATTGATTGGCTCTAACTTCGGTATCTGGCCCTCCCCTCTCTTCAAAAGCTAGGACTAATATAACTTTACTCATGTCATATTTAGACTCTAAAACAGCCTGAATAGTCGGCTCGAGCACTTCTCGACTCTCTTTATATGTAGCAATGATAATAGCGTGTATTAAGTCGCTAGGTTTTACTGGCGCCGGCGCTATAGCTAATCTGTCGATGTTGCGTTTATGCCAATCTGGATACATTTTTTGACTATGATGAATCTTGCCCGCTTCGAGGTCGTCAATCATATCTGTCCAGTTCAGCTTCTTATAGAGCTCCATTTTCTTATAACCCTGAATAGCTCGTACATCCATGCCGATAGACTTAACAAACCACAGCAACAGATAGGCGATTATAAAAAATATGACTACTTTTGGCACGAAGGTACTTAAAACAAATGGCAGAATCAGAATCGACCAACTAGTAGCGCCTGGCAATACCTCGAAGAACCTATAGCGACGGCCACGATCTTTTTCGTATGGAATCTCTATATCTTTTACGTTCATTTGTACCTTTTAACCCTGCACAAGCAAGGCGTTACTTACAATAACTGCGGCAGAAGTCAGGATTAGTCCGAGCCCAAGTACAGCAACAGCATACTGGCGATGATGCTTATAGACTCGATAACTTAGCAAAGTAGTTATTAACAATGTGGCAACCATGAATAGTGCAAAGGCCTGGATTTCGTATGCGCTACCCATTTTGAAGGCGCTAATACCTAAGTTGGCGCGCCATTCTACTGTATAACTTTGACTACGACCACTGTCGATACGCAGCAAAGTCATCATTCCACCAAGTAGCGTCAAGAAACTACTAATACTGATAATCAGTAGTACTGCCCTGTCGTGAAAATATTTTTGCTCTAAACTGGCCATTACCATATATTCTACACTGTTTTATAGGCTGAGTAGAAATAATTTATCCACTTGCCTGCTAACTCTGCTTCGATTGAGTCTGATTACGACGAGCTTGAGTACTTAGCGCTTCAAAAGTTAGCGCCATAGTCTCGCTCATCAAACGGCGTACTGATATATCCTCACTTGCGGACATGATAAAACCACCAAGAACTCGCAAAAGTTCTGGCTGAGTGTCGCGCATACCTTCGTGGGACTGCTTAATCAATGCTGGCAAATCGGAGTTCATGCCTTCAAAAATCTCCACAGCAACAGGAGCTTCCACTATTGGAAGATGATGTGGTCTAGGATGATTAGTCGGGCGATCTTGAGGATTAGGCGACATATAACATAAATAATATCACCTAAATACTATAAGGGTCAAGATTATGCTTTAGTAGTATTATCTGCGGGGCTCGACCGGATAGCGTCGGGCTTGCGCGCCGGCTAACCAGCCCGCGGCTTCCGCATATTAGCTTAAGCCGCAACCACCGGTTCAAATCACTGGAGACGCCAATGAAAACACCCCATCTTACAATGGGGCGCTTCTTCCTTAAGCTCGACCGGATAGCGTCGGGCTTGCGCGCCGGCTAACCAGCCTGCGGCTTCCGCATATTAGCGGAACCGCAGCCACCGGTTCAAATCGCTGGCGACCCTGTCCAAAGTAAAAGACCAGTCAAAAGACTGGTCTTTTACTTTGGCGGGCTCGACCGGATTTGAACCGGCGATCTCCTCCGTGACAGGGAGGCATGTTAACCACTACACCACGAGCCCGTATTTGTTTAGACGTTAGTTCAAG
>CALREK010000041.1:0-5757 GCA_943355165.1 uncultured Saccharimonas sp. (SeqCode)
AACGCTACAAAGTCTTTTATAAACTATTTAACAACGCTAAAACCGACTTATTTAGAGTCTAATTAACGCGTTACGCTGTATAATTACTAGTCGATAAAGAGGGAAGTGCCGATGAAGTATAAGCTAAGTTTGTTAGCCATAATCTTATGGTCTATCTTTGCGCCTACGACGGCACTAGCTTTGACGGCAGCTGACTCTGGCAATCTGCATCTTACGATTTCACCTCTGCCAGTAAGCCTTTCAGGTAAGCCTGGACAAAAGATAGTGGCAAAACTTTCTGTCAAAAATAGTGGTACAAAAACCGAAAATCTAAAAGTTGATCTAATGAAGTTCTCTGCTTATGGTGAAGAAGGCAAGCCTCTATTGAGTGAGCGCTCGAGTGGTGATAATTATTTTGACTGGGTTAGTTTTTCGCAAAATCGATTCTTGGCTGAGCCAGACGTGTGGCATGACATTACGATGACAATTACTTTACCTAAGGAGGCGGCTCTAGGATACTATTATGCTGTAACTTTTTCGCGCTTGAATCCTCCTGCATCTACCCAGACTAATAAGCTACAAGGCGGTACTGCTATATTGGTGCTAGTTGATGCTTTGGCGCCAACGGCCAAAAAAGAAATTAAAATTGATGAATTTACTTCCTCGCACCGAATATATGAATTCCTGCCAACCAGCTTCAATATTAAATTACGTAACTCTGGCAATATACATCTAGCTTCTAGTGGAAACATATTTATCAAAAGAGGCAGCAAAGTGATAGGTACTCTAGAGGTTAACCAAGAGGCCGGTAACATTTTGCCAGGATCAAAACGAATATTTAATGCTCAGTGGGCAGACGGATTTCCTGTCTATGTGGCAAAGACTGAGAATGGCGCCACTGTACTTAAAGATGGCAAGACTGTCAATAAATTGCAGTGGGATATATCAAAACTTGGTCGTTTGCGGTTTGGTTATTACACCGCCAACTTAGTTATGACTTATGACGATGGCAAGCATGATATACCAATTGAAGCTGTGGTTGGATTTTGGGTAGTGCCATGGCGTTTGATCGCAGCAGTTTTGGTACCTTTGAGCGGTGTAGCATTTTTGATCTACAAATATATAAGACTTAAGGCTCGAATGAAGAAATTACAGTCTAAGGAGTCAAAATGAGAAAACTAACATGGCTACTTCTAGCAGTAGTTTCTTTTGGACTTTTTAGCCCTGCGTATGTTTTGGCTGCCGATAATGATGCGCTAAACATCACAACATCGCCATTACCAATTAATATCTTTGCCAAGCCTGGGGAAGTTGTAAAGACTCAGCTACGGGTCAAAAATAGCGGCACAAATACAGAATTTATTAAAGTTGGGCTTATGAAGTTTTCTGCTTTTGGTGATGACGGTAAGCCGCGATTAGCTGATAAAGTAGTTGGTGACGATTATTTTGATTGGGTTAGCTTCTCGGAAGTTAAGTTTAAGGCCGAGCCAAATGTCTGGAAGGATATAACGATGACAATAGCAGTGCCTAAATCTGCTGCTTTTGGTTATTATTATGCGGTTACATTTGCTAGGGCTAATCCTCAAGTGACAAATTCTGACAAATCGGCCGTACTACTAGGGGGCACGGCAACGCTAGTTCTTCTTGATGTTAAGTCACCTAACGCACACCGTGAGCTTAAGCTTACTGATTTTCAGGTATCCAAGAAGAGCTACGAATTTTTACCAGCAAAGTTCACTATTAAACTTAAAAATGTTGGTAATGTGCATGTTATCCCGACGGGTTCAATATATATAACACAAGGCTCAAAACAGATAGAAGTCATTCCAGTTAATCCTACTAAGGGTAATATTCTGCCAGATAGTGGACGATTCTATACGGCTGACTGGAAGTCGGGCTTTCCTGTTTACGAACCCAAAGTGCTGAACGGAGCCACACTGCAGAAAAACGGGCAGACCGATTATCAGCTAAGCTGGAAGTTCAACAATCTTACAAACTTGCGCTTTGGGCGGTATAGTGCGCACCTTACTATGGTTTATGACGACGGCAAGCACGATGTACCGCTTGACGCCAATGTTTCGTTTTGGGTAATTCCTTGGCGATTAATTGGCATTTTTATAGGTATACCATTAGCCATGATTGGCACTATAATATATCTAGTAGTAAGTCGTCGTCATTACAAAAAGAGGAGTAAGAGTGCGCCAACATTATAGACTATTGTTAGTAACTACAGCTGTTTTAGCGTTATTTGGCTTGGTTTTTGGATTTAATAAAGTACAGGCTGCGACAAATGGTGGTATTACGGTTAGCCCTGCTTACCAAGATGTTACTCTATCGCCAAATCAAGTCAGTGCTAGCCAAGAATTTTTTATAACAAATAACGAGGCCCTCCCTTTAACTTTTGACCTAACAACAGTTGATATGGGTGCATTAAATGACAGTGGGGGTGTAGTTTTTACGGGACTGACAGCAGACTACGAGAGTAAGTACGGTCTAGCAAAGTGGATAAATCTAAAACAAGCTACGGTAACTATTGCCGCTCGCTCTACTCAAAAGATAGATTTTGATATAGTGGTTGACGATAGTTTTGGGCCTGGCGGACATTACGGCGCTATTGTTGCCAAGCCAGTATTCGACATTAGTCCTAGTCAGAATCAAATCCAGCTTAGTCCTAGAATTGCCAGTCTTTTGCTTGTTAAAAAGGTAGGCGGCGAAGTCCTTGATTTAACGGCAACCAATCCGACCATTAAATCTCGTTACTGGAAGTTGCCCGATGTTATTAAGCTCAGCTTTCATAATAAGGGTAATGTGCATCTTGTACCGAGGGGCCTGGTTATAATAAGCGATTCAGCTGGCCACGAAGTTGGTCGTGGAGTTATTAACCCTGAGTCGTCATACACACTACCAGAAATTAGTCGCAACTATAGCGTCAAAATAAATTATTCCAAAAGTTTATTGTGGCCAGGCAAGTACTTGCTAAAAACAGCTTACCGTTTCGATGGCAGCGATCAACTCAAGGTGCAAATATCCAATATTACTCTGCTGAACTTGCCACTTATTGCATCTATCATAATCTTGCCAATTTTATTGCTAATTATAATCGTAAGAATAAATAGAATGTTTGGTAGATTCATTAAGATACCGTTTGTTTTTGTGGCAAAACTGATCAGCCGTACAAGAGTATTTAAATGGCTTAACAGAAGAATATTTAATAAGATTATATCTAGTAATGCTGTAGTAATTTTGACACCTAAAATTGCAAGCATAAAACCAAAAGCTAGATCCGTGGTTAACCAAATCAAGGCCTTAAGGCCAAAACCTAAGGCAAAAGTTATTGAACCTGAAAAGCCAGTCAAAAAAACCAAAACTAAGGCAACTCAAGGAGTGGCAAAATTAAAGAAATTAAAGCCAAAATCTAAAGAAATTATTGCAAAAGTTAAGGTCAAGAAGACGAATCCAAAAGATCGTATAAGAGTTTTATCTAGCAAGGATCTGACACTAGACTACACAAAAAAGTCCTACAAATCTGTTAAGGCAAAAACTAAAAAGTAATCCACAGCCTGGCTTAAGCATAATAGTTGAATAGAGGTGTTTAAACTGTTAAGCTTAGAGGGTACTTAAATAGGTGTGAGGGTGTCATATTAAAGAAGTAAAAGTCGGTTCACGAACTTTGCTTAAGTTCGGGCTTATCATAGCCCTAACTGGCTTATTTATTATGGCCCAAAAACCTAGTCAAGCTTCTGCTACCATCAATCGTCAAATCAACTTCCAGGGCAAAATAGTTCTCAGCAGTAATAGTACCAATATATCTAGCAGCGCTTATAACATGCAGTTCAAGATCTACTCTGGCGGAGATGGAGTAGTTGGTGGTGGCGACGAAAGTTTATTATGGACGGAAGACCACGTTTATGGCAGTGGAGCTCCAGACAATAGGGTGACTGTTACTGATGGCATATTTCAGGTTAATCTAGGCTCAATTACTACTTTGCCTGGAGGCGTGGACTTTAACAACGGTACAATCTGGCTGTCTATTAATGTTGGAAGCTCAACTACTGCTGCCAGTTATGCGGCCGCTAGCGGTGATGGCGAAATGAGCCCAATGGTTCGTTTTACAGCCTCGCCTTACGCCCTTAACAGTGACTTATTGGACGGTCTAGATAGTACGGCTTTTGGCCAACTTTCTGGCACTAATACTTGGTCTGGCGCCAACACATTTAATACTCAGTCGACCTTTAACACAGATGTTGACTATACTTTTAACGGTAGCGAGAACTTGGCAGTGACCTCTGACCTTGCTGGTAGTGTCAATGTTTTGTCGGTTATTGCAACTCCTTCAGCAACCACTGGTACGACAAATGGAATTTTTGTTCAGCAGGCTGATTCGGCTAATACGAACGGGCTTGATAACGCCTTAACTATCGACAATGCTGACACCGGCTTGGCAATAACGGCTGCCTTGAAAATCCAGAACAGCGGTGGTGGTGGCTACACGACAATTATCGACAACCAAGGGACGCTAATTAGTGGCGCAGAATTAAATTTGCTAGACGGTCATAGTTCGGCTCTTGTTGATACTGCGACAACCGGTACAATCGCCATAACAGGTACGGGTATATTAGGTGCCGGCTCGATTGCCTCTGGATTTGGTGCTATTGATGTAGGCATAGACAACATCACAACGACAGGAACAATAGGTACGGCCGGGTCAACTACATTCACTGGTGGGGTGACTACTTTTGCCGGCACAGCTTTGATAAATAACACTGGCACAGCTAATACAACAATAGGCAACTCGGCCGGCGGCACTATATCTATTGGGGCGAGTAGTGGATCCGACTTAGCGCTTAGCGACGCCCAGTGGAGCGTGACGGGTGCTGGCGTTGGCACATTTGCCTCACTTGCGACTACTGGAAATGTAACAGTGCAGGGAGGAAGTGCTACCCTTGGTACTACTAGCCAGGCAGGCACGCTAGTTATAAATGACGGCTCTGGAGCTACAACAGTTAGTCTAACGGCTAATGGAATCGGCACTAGCTATTCTCTGACATTGCCAACAGCAGCCGGTAGTGTTAGCCAATGTCTTCAGACTGATTCTGTCACAGCCTCACAACTTGTGTTTGCGGCGTGTGCTGCAGGCGGTGGAGGTGGTGGCGATAACATCACCGTTAATAGTACTGCGGCTACTGATGCTAACTTCCTCAACACCAGTGCTACGGCATCTGTTGCGGGTACGACTTTTGGGCTAAATACTGCTTCAGCTCCCGATGACATCACTCTCACTATTAGTGACGCCTCGGCTACTGTAGCTGGTATTATCACGGCTAACGCTCAAACTTTTGGTGGACTAAAGACATTTAGTGGTGGTGTGGCTGGTACAACAGCAACCTTTACTGGTGCTGTAAGTTTGGGAACAGTAGGCTCTGGCACGGCAAGCTCGACGACACTTGTCGCAAGTACATCTAACAGTACTGGTACTCAGCTGGTTACGATCGGTTCTACGGCTAATTCTAGCAACATCACCACTATCCAAGGTGGTGGAGCTAACGGTACGATTGTTCTGCAGACAGCAGCATCCGGTGGAATTGATATAGGTGTAAATGCCGTAAATGGTAAGGCTATAAACATTGGCTCGGTTGGGACTACTGCCAACACTTCCACACTACACATTGCAGATAGCTCTGGCGCTGCTCAAACAATCACAATTGGCTCGACTAGCACTACTAGTGCCACAACACTTCAAGCGGGAAGCGGTAACATTAACCTATCTCCGTCCGCAGG
>CALREK010000042.1:0-5681 GCA_943355165.1 uncultured Saccharimonas sp. (SeqCode)
CTAAAGCCCAGAGTTACGATTTTAAAATAACCACTACTCCAAAATTAGCATCAACTGTCACGCAGGCGCCTCTAGGATCTATTGGCATAATGATTTCCGGCTCAGTTCTATTTAATCCCTACGAAGGTGACGGTAAAACAGTCGCTATGGCCAGTAATTTTTATCTTACAGACAAAAACGGTAACAAGGTTTGGTTTGTAGATTCATGTAGCGGGCACCCGACTCCAAATCAAGGAGAGTATCATTACCATGCGTTATCTAATTGTGTCACGTCTGAAGTAGATTCCGACGCCGGTCCTTCTCATATCACAGGTATAGCAATGGATGGATTTCCGATATATGGAAACCGAGACATAAACGGCAATGTAATAGGTGTATCAATGCTCGATGAGTGTAATGGGATTAACAGCCCGACTCCAGAGTTTCCTGCAGGAATCTATCATTATGTACTTCCGGGCACAAACGACGCCACATCTTCAATCAGATGCTTCAAGGGAACAGTCGATACGAAACAGCTTATTACAATGCCACCAATGAACCGCTAATAAAAATAGCCGACAAATGTCGACTATAGTTATTTGCTAAACGTTGAGCTTTTAGTAAGCTTTTGTTGCGCCTTCTTCTAATGCTTTTGCGGCATTAACTTTAGACATCATCGCACAAACGGTAGTTCCACACGTTGCGTGCTTTCCCTTGGCCATGTAGCCGCCCTTTGATGTTTGATGAATCTCTGGTGCTGACAATTCAACGCCCTTTTCCTTGCACTTAACGCAGTATCCTGTAACCATTTCTATGTACTCCTTATATTTATTGCTTTATCAGAAGTCATTATATCCCTAATCAGTATTTTCTCTAAGTAAAAGTAAAAATTACAAAGGTATTATTGTTGTTCAAATCTTGGCCGTGATAAATATTTAGGGGAAAATTAGCACCCAAAAAATGAGAATCATTTTACTAAATTGCTTCTAGCTGGATGCCACCGTTATAGGTGAGTGTTCTAGAAAGCGTCTCGGTGTAGTTGCCAAGGGTTTAATAGTTGACCTGTATCGATTGGTGAAACATTAAGCCCATTTTTTTTCAATGCAGACTCAATCTCTCCGACTAGCGTTGTTTTACCGGTTCCATCTATACCATGAATAGTAATAAACTTCGCTTTATCAAGCATATTATGACGAAATACTAATAAGTCGTAATTGTCAATTCTTTGCTTGTTACATCTAGTACATCTAGTACGTCAGCGCCCCGTAATAGACCTTCCTGTGACAAAGCTATGATCTCATCTCTATCTAGCCAAACAGTCTGTAGTTCAGCTGGACTACGTTGTGAAATAACCGCTGAAGCTGTTTTATAGACAAATCGTATAACCGAATTCCCGTGTTGTGTAGCTGGCTTATGTGTAATTGTAAATAACTCTATTTCACCGGCATTATAGCCAGTTTCTTCTTTAAACTCACGTTCTGCACATTCTTCAAGTGTCTCACCGTGCTCAAGTTGTCCGCCAGGCAGCCCATACTTACCTTCTGCCTCGTTCTTTTTCTCACAAACCAGAAGAAATTTATTGTTATGTTCCGCGACAACCGAACAAACGACTACTATCATATGATAAATATAATGTGTCGGATACAACATTACCAGTAAATAAAAAGCCCATACTTTATTTTATTGAAGCCTAGTCCCTAGAAATATCAAAATTTTTACAATAAATGTAAATGCACAATCAGAATAAGATTTCAGCCGCATGATTTTACGCACATCCCGTATTTAGTACTCGGATTACTTTTACACTTGCCTCATAGACTAGGCTTAAGAGTGTCGTTGGGTGTAATATTAATACATGGCAATTGAAACACCGAAGTATAAAATTTTAGATAAAGATGGACATATTGAGCACAGAAAATACGACGGCTACATAACAGCAAATGTACAAGTCAAAGCCGATAGCTATAAATCTGCCGGTAGTATGGCATTTGGTGTCTTGGCCGATTATATTTTTGGGAATAATACGAAAAATACAAAGATAGCTATGACTGCTCCTGTAATTAGCCAAAAACCTGCTACTTCAGAAAAGATAGCAATGACTGCTCCTGTAACTACGGCTAAACTTGACGATCAAAAGTACGTTATTTCATTTACAATGCCAGCAAGCTATACGTTAAAGGATTTACCTAAGCCAAACAATGACAATGTAATTATTAAAAGTATGCCTGCGCACGAAGTAGTTGCTATTGAATTTTCAGGGTACACATCAGAAGGTGATATTGAGAAGAAGTCTGCTGAACTCAGGGAGTGGGCAAATAAAAAACAAATTAAGCTAGCTAATCAGCCGTCTGTACTAAGATATGATCCACCATGGAAGCCAGGATTTATACGACGAAACGAAGTGTGTTTTAACGTTGTTTAGTTGAGGGTTAATCAATCTTAAATAAAAACATGACCGTTGTTAATTACGAGGGTGATGTTATATCAAGCTTTAGTCATTTGGATTGCAATATAAATGACTGGGCATACAGGTCAAGAACCTTTTCCAAAAAGTAAAACGAGACAAATGGGACACAGAACGGCTATATTTGGGAGTGTCTCATGATATGATAGCTTTATGCAAAAATTCACTCAAAAATACACAATAATTTGCTTACTAGAAGATATTGAGGAGGGTGCTAGCTTCGCTT
Source organism: uncultured Saccharimonas sp. (SeqCode) (assembly GCA_943355165.1). Classification (GTDB taxonomy): domain Bacteria; phylum Patescibacteriota; class Saccharimonadia; order Saccharimonadales; family AQU-01; genus CALRGT01. The sequence continues at coordinate 2,670 of CALREK010000042.1, forward strand.
CTAGCAATTGGCCACTTCACACCACATTAGTTGATACTTTTGCTATTGACTGGAGTCTTGAAACTTTACAAAACAAAATTTTTGAAGTAGCTCGTGAGCAAGACTCAATATCTACTAAAGGAGTTGGGGACGAACACTTCGGGCCAGATAATGAAGTTCACGTAATCTTGCTTGAAAAAAACGAGGATCTGAAAACCATACATTACGCGCTTTTGCAGAAACTCAAAGAGGGCAATCTACGGCTAAATGACCCACAATACAGCGAGGATGGCTATTTGCCACATTCTACTGTACAGAAGCATAGACAGGTTGAAGCGGGTGGTGCAGTTAGTATTAATAATCTCGCGCTGATCGATATGTTCCCAAACGAAGATCCATATCAAAGAAAAGTGCTGAAGGTATTCAATCTTAAATAGTATCTACAGTTCAAACGCGCTCATAAGTCTCCAGTTAGTGTCGCTTAGAGCGCTATCGACTAGCTTTTTCAATGTCTTTCTGCTGTCGTTATCGTTATGATCGGGCTTACTGTCCAAACAACTGAAGCCAGGATTTATACGACGAAACGAAGTGTGTTTTAGTGTCGTCTAGATTAGTATGCCGCTGTGCTCGTGGATTATCTATTTAAATAAGTAATCCCAAGCTGCACGGTGGTCGCGAATGCGCCCCAAACAAGATAAGGGATATTTGCATAGCTGACCCATCTGAGTTCGGGAGCTTTTAGCCAAACTGCTAAGAGTGCCCATATAAGTGTGGCTACTATGAGTAATATATCTATAGACGCAAGTAAATTATTCGCCAAACCGAATTGTATGTATGTAAAGGCAAAGTTGAAAATAAGATTAAGAGCAAAGGGCAAAGCAACCACCCTCGGAATTAGCTTTTTATATGCACTGTAAAAAACCACACTATAGGAAACTGCAATTATCACATACAAAAACGGCCATACGAGACCGATTACCCACGTCGGTGGTGTCCATGACGGTTTAATGTACTGTGAGTATAGTGCTCTTCCATCCATTAGTTCCTGCGATTCTGTATAACATGATTATTAGTTTAATAACTTAATTGTATCAAAAAAAGACCAATTTGGTCTTTAAACTAAAGCATTATGGCTGGGGATGAGGGATTCGAACCCCCGATCGTGGAACCAGAATCCACTGCCTTACCACTTGGCCAATCCCCAATAGCAAACGTAGCGTGGTTATTATAACAATTCGTATCTGTTTAGGCTAGTTGTTATGTGTAGATCGTCGACAAAGTAGTATACTTAAAATAATGAAATTAGCTCACGTTCATCACAGGGTAAAATTAGAGCCGGTTTGGCACGTCCAGTTTGCCGTATTCATGGCCATAGTTCTGCAGGTCGTTTTAAGTAATAGTCTTACGTTCGGCCCCAAGTACTTAATTGCTATAATCGAGTTTATTCTGCTTGCTGCACTAATTGTTATGCCTCGTGATGGCAACTTGTCTTGGAGAATTAAAAGAAGTGCAGCCCTAATTTTGATAGGCGTTATATCTTTAGCTAACATAATCTCACTATTCCTTGTGACTCATTCTCTACTTATAACAAACACTGTTACGGGTAGGCAGTTAATTGGCTCTGGTGTGGCGATATTTCTGACAAATATTATTGTTTTTGGACTTTGGTATTGGGAGCTTGATAGTAACGGGATTCAAGGACAGTCTACGAAAGTTCGCCCAGTAGATTTCTTATTCCCGCAAATGACGCCAGGTGAGCACGTAGTTGAGCGCGGACTTTGGGTCCCAACATTTTTTGATTATCTATATATATCAATAACTAATGCCACAGCTTTTAGCCCAACCGATAGCCAGCCTTTGTCGCATAGAGCAAAATTATTGATGGCCTCACAGTCTCTAATATCTTTGATTACCGTTGCACTAGTTGCCGCTAGAGCTGTATCTATATTGTCTTAGTTTTTAAAGTAAATCTTCTGGTGTGTTAAACTATAAGAGCTTTAACAATTTAAAAATATAAAGAGTGTAGCGAGGGTTCTAGCCCAATGACCTACCGGCAACCTACTAATTAATAGCAAGGTGCTCCATCTAGTCCGTAGTTACTATGGAAACGATATTTTGACAAAACATATCCTTTCCATATATTCACGGGGAAGGATATTTTATTTCAAAATCTACAAAAACAACACTATTTACTAGTGAATCAGTTGCCGCAGGGCATCCAGACAAAATCTGTGACGCCATAAGTGATGCAATTCTTGACGCAGCCTTAGCGCAAGATCCAAAAACGAGAGCCGGTATTGAGGCGGTGGCTGGCGCAAATCAGATCAGCCTATTTGGCGAAATTACCACTACTGCCAAACTAGACTATGAGGCGATTGTTCGAGAGGTTATTAAATCGCAAGGCTATACTGAGCCAAAGTGGGGCTTCTCTGAAGAGTCCACATTCACAAGTTATTTACATCAACAATCGCCAGAGATATCGCAGGGCGTTGACCAAGATGGGGCTGGCGATCAAGGAATGATGTTTGGTTATGCCTGTAACGAAACCCCAGAACTTATGCCGATGCCGATTACTTTGGCACATGCTTTAGCGCGTAGAATCGACGAAGTCCGTCAGAAAAAAATACTTGATTATATCCGACCCGACGGCAAGGCGCAGGTTACTGTCGTCTACGAAGACGGTATACCTACTGCTATAGCTAGCGCGGTTATTGCAGTAGCACATTCCGAGCAAGTTAGCGCCGACGAAGTTCGAGCCGGAGTTATTGCTGAGATTATTACCCCAGTTTTAGCTAAATATGGCTTCACAGTGAGCGACGAAAATATAACTGTAAATGGCACAGGCCTATGGCATATACCAGGTCCAGAATCTGATGCGGGATTAACTGGTAGGAAAATTGTAGTAGATACATATGGTGGTTACGCTCGTGTCGGAGGAGGTGCCTTTAGCGGTAAAGATCCGAGCAAGGTGGACCGTTCTGGCGCTTATGCGGCACGCTATATTGCTAAAAATATTGTTGCTGCCGGTCTTGC
>CALREK010000043.1:0-5527 GCA_943355165.1 uncultured Saccharimonas sp. (SeqCode)
GGGTGATAGGCCTTAAAATCTGGACTCGCATTAAGAATGTCGTCCATAGACATATCAAAATTACTCGCTAAACTTGGGTCGATAAGAGTACTCCAGGTCCAAAGCGCAGAACTAAACCAGGTATCGAGCGTATCAGGATCTTGCTCCCACTCATGCCAGCCCTCACTCTGGTCATCTAAAGGTGGCTGAACTCCGGCGAAAGTCTGTACTTCGTCCTCGGCATTTGTCCGATACCATACCGGTATACGATGACCCCACCAAATCTGACGACTAATACACCAATCCCGCAAATTATCTATCCAACTAAAATATAATTTATCGAATCTTGCTGGCACGATATCAACATCGCCGTCACGCACTACTGCCTGCATAACTTCTTTCAGGCTTGATTTCTTGCCTTTCCAATCAACAACTGGCTTATTAACATCGACGAACCACTGTAGCTTAATTTGTGGCTCTATAATTCCCTTGCCTCTGTCATTAACTGCGACACTATGAGAGTAATTATCTTCGGTTTTTACGAGCAAACCCTTCTCATTTAACTTCTTGACAACCAAGCGTCGGCCCTCAGCGATAGTCATTCCAGCAAATTCACCTGCTATAGGCATTAGCTTGCCGTGAAAATCAATAATTTGAACCTTGTCTAGGTTGTGTCGTTCAGCGATATCAAAATCGGTGTGGTCGTGCCAAGGAGTAATAGTCATAACACCGGTACCAAACTTAGGATCAACAGCTTCATCTTTGATAATAGTGGCCGTCACCTGCCCGTTTATCCATTCGGCCTCAAAAGTATCACCGTGTTTATACTGCTTGTAACGCTTGTCATCTGGGTGCATTACAACGTACTTGTCGCCGAACTTTGTCTCTGGACGAGCCGTACCAATCTGGAAAGGTCCGTATTGAAATGTATAGAATTGACCGGTTTCTTCAACATGGACAACCTCGTCGTCGGCAACGGTAGTTTCAAGATTAGGATCCCAATTAACAATGCGATGACCTCTGTAAATTAGACCATCATTATACATTTTGACAAAAGTTTCGTTGACGCAACGATTCAGAGCGCCGTCTAGCGTGTAGCGTTCCCTGCTCCAGTCACAACTCGCACCCATAGCCCTAATTTGACCCCTTATAGTGCCGCGACTACCCTCGATGAACTCCTTAAGTCGATCAACAAATGCCTCGCGACCGATTTCGTGCTTATTAGTACCTTCGTCGGCTAGTCTTTTCTCCATTATGGCGTTTGTAGCCAGAGCTGCATGGTCAGTACCCGGTAACCACAGCACATCCTTGCCCTGCATACGGTTATAACGAACCATTGTATCTTGTAAAGCTATCCCTAGAGCGTGACCGACGTGCAAATGCCCTGTTGCGTTAGGTGGCGGCATGCTGATCGAGAATCTCTCGGCCTCTTTGTCTGGCTGGGCCTCAAATACGCCCGCCTTCTCCCACATAGTATAAATATCAGTCTCGTACTGGCTTGGTTCATAAAGCTTGGGAAGTTTCATTATTATCCTCTTAAACAAATAGATTCCTGTATATAATATCACCTCTTGTAATATATTAACATAACAGGGGTAGATATTTCACGTGAAATAACAATAGAATACCAAGGCTTTATCCCGTAAAACCCTCGTTCCCTACTACAAAGTTAGACTTTATTTTTGCTAGGATGTCCCACTCGTCAATCCTAAAGCATTCCGACCGTCCCGAAAGACGGAAGGAACACTTGGTTTTTGTTTTCACTTGTTAGCATAACCACAAACGCAATGCCGCGCAATATTGACAAGACATATATAATGTAGTATTGTAAATATTATGACACCTGGGTCTCTTGAGGTAGAAAAATATCATGAAAGTAAATCTAGCAGGCGATTAGTTGCTTCTATTGCATTAAGCCTGGCTTCAATTGCAGGCTGCAGTGATAGTAGGGGCGGCGATTCAACCTCTAAAAACACTGAAGCTGTGACAAGCGAGGTGCTGACTGATCCGTATCAGATTCTAAATTCGATCGACTCAGTTAAAACTCCAACTAAACAGTTGATGGACCTTCCCAACAGGGAAGTGTCTCGGATCGCGCTTGGCGAACGTGAAGTAAGAATCATAGAAATCGGCACCGATCAATCAATCAGTTATTTAGATAAAGAACAACTGGCTGCAATGGCCGATAATATAAAACTCTTTGATAAATTTGCGAACAGCAGCGCTAAGTTTCAAATACCGCTCACCGAAGGTGATGCAAATAATAATGTTGTTTCTGAATCCAAGGTTGATTTCACTATTGAACCAACAACACAGGATGAAGTAATTTTTGTCGTTCCGGAGTCGATTAGCCTTGGTCAGTCGGCAACCGGCGAAGGTCCAAATGTATTTACACTTTTTGCAGCAGGACAGATAGTTTCGTTTGTTAGGCCTGAGCCCCAAAATCAAGCTTCTACGGTAGTTGAGGCTTGCCAAGCCAACGTCAAAGCAACGATGATAAATGGTCAAAATTATTCTGCCGAAATGCAAGAACCAATCAGGATATTGGGCCAAGAGAATTTATGCAATGCGCTTGGATCGGCACTGTATTATTCGGAAAACGCCATGTCTTTTGCTCAATACAAATTGGCAGTCGAAAAACAGGGCTTGATAAGGGGTGCAACTAACGTTCCAACTCCTGACAACAACGCTTTTTATAGTAGCTTACCTAGTGTCGGCTCGGCAGAAGATTATGCAAAAATGGCGACAAAGATTTCGTCTAATATCGGTCAGTCATTTATCTTTCCACCAATGGTTGGATAAAAATAGTAAGCCGCCTCTACATCGAAAGGTTGGGCTGGATTTCAAGAGAGTAGGGATCAGCTGTTGGCTGATTATTCATAGCCTTGTAACAACCTAGCGTAGCAATCATGGCTCCATTATCGGTACATAGTTTTATGTCGGCGTACTGAACGGGGAGGGGAATGCGATCGGACATTTGCTTTCGTAACTCTTGATTAGCCGCAACTCCGCCAGCAATCACTAAAGAGCTAGGATTAAACTCTTGAAATGCCAAAACTGCTTTGTCTACCACGGTTTCGACGGCAACACGCTGGAAGCTGGCAGCAATATCGGCTTTCTGAGCAGCGCTAAGTAGCTCTGCGAGCTGTGAAGACGGAAAATCGTGCGACTTACCACAAATTTTTTGGGCGGCCCTTAAAACGGCTGTTTTGGGCCCGCTGAAGCTAAAGTCATAGTTTAGGGGCATCTCGCCTTGGTGAGGCCGACCACTGCGTAGCTCTTCTAGTCTTTTATTAACTAGATTAGTTTTTGCTTTTGGAAACTTAAAAGCGTCAGGATTACCCGTTTTGGCGGCAGAGGCAATACTCGGCCCACCAGGGTAGGGGAGTCCAATAACTTTAGCAACTTTGTCGAAAGCCTCACCTATAGCATCGTCATGAGTCTGACCGAGCAGGACGAAGTCAAAATGATCTCTAAATAATACGAGCTGAGTATGGCCACCACTGACAATTAAGGCCAGTACAGGGAAGGCTGGCGGGGCAGAAGGCATTTGATAAGTAGAGGCAAGTGGCGGGGCAGTTTCCGTCAAAAAGTTAGCATAAACATGGCCTTCGACATGATTTATAGCGTAGAGAGGTTTTTGTTTAATTATAGCCAGAGTCCGAGCCGCCAGAACACCAACAAGCAGGGAACCACCAAGCCCTGCGCCATAGGTAACGGCAATGCCGTCAATGTCATCCCAACTGCAATCAGCATCATGCAAAGCCTGCTCAATAACAGGATTAATAAACTCAATATGACTACGAGCGGCTATCTCTGGGACCACACCTCCATAAGCCGCGTGAAGCTCCATGCTAGTAGCCACCACATTAGACAATAACTTCTTGCCGTCCTCTACGACAGCAGCCGCCGTTTCGTCACAACTTGTTTCTATCCCAAGAATTCTCATACCTAATAGGGTACAGGCTAAGCCGTTAGGGGTAAAGTGGGAGGTGGATTATAAAACAACCATTATCAATACAATTTAGGCTATAATTAGTCTTATGAATGCGCGCAGTATAGTCAAAAAACTTGTCCCGAGCGGCCTATTTCCAGCTATTGAGCCTTATGGCCACAAAATCGAAGCTATGGTTATGCAGACTAAGCACGGCTTTCCGGCTCGTGGCCTAAAAATAATTGGCGTAACAGGGACAGATGGCAAGACCAGCACCTGCACTTTAATCGCTCAAATGCTACGAAATAGCGGACTCAAAGTAGCCATGATGACAACTATTTCAATCGACTATGGTGATGGCCGCGGCGAACAACCCAATCCAACGCGACTTACTAGTATGGGAGCCGAGCGCTTAGTCACTGAACTCGCTAAAATTAAAGCCGCAGGCACCGAATGGCTAGTCTTAGAGACTACATCGCACGCTCTAGCCCAACATCGTGTTTGGGGAGTGCCGTATTATCTGGCCGTAATGACCAATGTTAGTCACGAACACTTAGATTATCACCGTACTTTTGAGCGCTATAGAGACGCCAAAAGATTACTTTTTAAGCAGGCAAACAGCAACAAAAAAGGCCTTGGTGTTGGCATACTAAACGCCGAGGACCCAAGCGCCGAACTTTTTGCTAGTGATATTTCACATCCTTTAAGTTATGGCATCGAAAAGGGTGATTTGCGAGCCAAAAATGTCCAACTAACTCCAGCGGGCAGCCATTATCAAGCAGTTATCGGCCGTGATGAGTACGATATTCACTGCAACTTACCAGGCAGCTTCAACGTCTACAATTCTTTGGCAGCTATTGGCGTTGGCCGCACTATAGGACTCAGTAAAAACCAGATAGAGAGAGGTATCGATAGCCTAAAATCAGTCGAAGGCCGAATGACGCGAGTAGACGAAGGCCAAGATTTTGATGTTATCGTCGACTACGCCCATACTCCGGATAGTTTCGAGAAAGTGTTTAAAGAAGTACGACCGCTGGTAAAGGGTAGACTGATAGTGGCTTTTGGTAGCGCTGGCCGACGTGACGAAGCCAAGCGCTCAGCCCAAGGCGAAGTTGCCGGCAAATATTGTGATATTGTTATCGCTACCGAAGAAGACGACCGCGACATCGATGGGCAAGAAATACTAGAGCAAATTGCCAGCGGAGCCGAAAAAGCCGGCAAAGTCCAAGGCGATAATTTATTCCTAATTCACGACCGTGAAAAGGCCATTAAATCGGCTATAGAAATGGCCAAAAAAGACGATATGATACTGCTACTCGGCAAAGGCCACGAAAAATCTATTCTCGGCAACGGCCCCCAAGCTGCCGAACTCCGCCACCTCGTCCAAGATGACAACGACCCCCGCCGCGTCATAAAACGCGACTTTGACGAAGTATCTGTAGTCCGCAATTTCCTTAATAAACTCTAGCGTTCGAGTTTGTTGTGGGCCATGTAGTAACTGGTGTACCAGCTGTAGTCTTTGCCTAAGAATTTGGCTATTAGCTCGATTCCGAGTTCGGCAGTTTTATTATCAACATCTTGCCTTGGATTGTATTCGACCACATCTATCCCGAC
>CALREK010000044.1:0-5373 GCA_943355165.1 uncultured Saccharimonas sp. (SeqCode)
CTGAGATGCCAACTTGATTAACTCTTGTTATCAAGGTGGGTATCCGCACGCATCAACCACGGTTGATGCAAATATTAGATTCCCGTCAAATGAATATTGAGTAAATCATTTGATTGGCTGAAGGTATAAGCCCTCGGTTCCCAGCCTACTTATATTATACCCCTACCCTCGCCTAATTAACATAAATAAATTATGAATTTTCGCGTTCTAGCCCAGTAATAATCTGATTACGCTGTTGTCTATTCTGACGATAATTTCACCCAATCCACTCGACATAAAAATCACCATAAAAATAATTATGATCATGAAACCACTCGATTCTAGGCTAGCCATTAATCGCTGCAAAGGTTCTGGCGCAAAAGCATAGAGCAATCTCGAGCCATCAAGCGGTGGAAACGGAATCATATTAAAGACTGCTAGCGACACGTTAACTATCACCACTGTCAGTAGTATCTGGACCATGGTGCCAGAACCCAATATTACGGGTAATTTTAATAATATGGCTGCGATGATGGCCAGACTAATATTTGTCAGTGGACCGGTGACTCCAATAATTGCTACGCCAAATTCGTCATATTTAACTCTGGAGGGGTTAAATGGAACTGGCTTGGCAACAAAGAACGGCGGCAAATGCGATAGGACCAAAACTAATGGCAAAATTATAGAAGTATAGAGATCCAGATGCTTCAACGGGTTTAACGTCAGCCTTCCCTGTTCTTGAGCAGTAGAATCGCCCAACCAATGCGCAGCAAAACCGTGCATGGCCTCGTGTATACCAACCGAAAACAGCAAAACTGGTATAAAAATTATAATATTTATCGAACCGAAGAAATCATTCATACCAATAAAGTATAACATCTATCGGCACTGTTGACCTTGCCGTCATTTTCCTGTAGAATAACACCTTATGCAAGTATGTGATATTACCGGAAAAGGCAAACAGTATGGAAACAATGTTAGCTTTTCGCAAAGACACACCAAAAAAGTATGGAAGCCTAACCTCCAGACTAAGACTGTTGTTGTTGACGGCAAAAAAGTTCGATTGAAAGTTAGCGCTCAGGGTATCCGTATCCTAAGAAAGCGCGGCATCATCGTTAACGAATACGCCCCAGTCAAACCAACAGCAGAATAATCAAAGCAACAAACAAAATAACTCCGATAACTCGGAGTTATTTTTTTAATACAGTAGCTAATCATAAATTAGACGCGTCAAAACAATTACGAACAAAGTTGATACCGTCGAGCAAATGCTACTGACGGCTCAAAACGACTAATTGCGTAGTGTCGCTAATGAAGTCGCTAGACTTGAGCTTTAGCTTCTCGACAGTCTCACGTGGCTCCATAGCCAATTCTTTGATTGCCACCTCTAATTCCTGCTGAGGAACTGGGAAGTTGATGTCGGCATCAGCGTAATGGGTCGGAATAACTAATTTAGGCTCAATCTTCTTGATCAACTTAAGCGCACCTATTGGGTCAAGCGTGTAGCCGTTACCACCAACTGGTATCAACAAAACATCCACCATTCCGATAGCCTCTAGCTGCTCGTCTGTTAGTTCTGGATAGATGTGACCGAGGCTAACTAAACTAATATCGTCCAAAATAATCTTGAATATAGTAGCCGAAGTCTTGCCTGGCTCGTCCATATGACTACGAGCAACAACTCCCTGAATAGACACATCAGAAACTTCATATTCGCCTGGCTGATCGATAGCGACCTTAACATCTTGTGTTGGCAGTGGATGCTCAGTACTAAAAATAGCGATATCACCGGCTTTAGTCACAGACTTTAGGCCCAAATCGACCAAGTTATCATCAATTGTAATAACGGCCTTCTTGCCTGTTATCTTGACACAGTTTGCACCAAAAAATTGTAAATCCATCTATATTACTCCTTATCTTTTTTGTTTACGGGCGTTATCTTGTCGATTATTATTTGTTTCTTGGACGACAATACATCAGATAAAAAGCGGTCTTTGACTTCTTGGCGGTAATTAAAGTCAGCCAAAGTCATCGCGGTGAAGCGGAGCTCTTTGCCTTCTTTTGCCTCAAGTTCTGTAATAAATTTGCTTAGTTTAGTCTGATTAATATCACCAACAATCAACACGTCCGTTCCGCTAGTATTATCGCGGGTCAGTACACCGGTGTAAATGGCGTATTCGACATTACCAATCGACGTAATATCACCCTCTTGTTCTGCCGCACCACTTACTTTGGACTGTTTCTTAGAACCTGCAGTGCCAAAAATCGCCGACAAAGCCGCGTAATAATCATAATCTTGGTCGACTTCATAATATAGTCGATTATTTGTACTATCGGAGGTGATAATACCGACGCTTAGCAAGTTAGCGAGTTCTCGCCTTACTGAGTTAATTTGTTCATCAATTTTACGAGTGATCTCGCGAACATAAAATGCCCGATTCGGATTACCATAAAATAAATGGAGTAGCTTAACGCGCGTCTTTGACCCAAATAGTTGCTCAATCATGCCCTTATTGTAGCAGACCAACAGGCTAATACTATCGACTTTTGTTCAATAGTGTTGTCACAATATCAACAGCTTGACTGGGGTCAGTCAGCCATTGAATACTAGAGTTGCGCTTAAACCAAGTGCGTTGTTTTTTGGCGAGGCCGATTGTCGCTAAAATGATACGATCTTTGGTCTGCTGTAGACTTTGGCCTCCCGCAAAGTAATCTTCAAACTCACGATAACCTACACCCTTCATAGCTTCAACACTCCAACTGTTGTGATCAGCTAGCTGGCGCACCTCTTGCTCCAACCCGTGACTAAACATACTCTCAACCCGTAACTCTATTCGCTCTTTTAGTAAATCTATGGGTGTTGTGAGGCCGATTATTTTGGTGTTAGCCCTAAGTTCGTGACGAGCTGGAACTTGGCCAGATGTTTCGATCGTTCGACTTAAATGACGAGGATTGCGTAGATTCTTAGGCATTTGTAGGCCCTTTAATTTAATTTCCGCCTGAAGCTCTTCAACTGTCATACTAGTCAAACGCTCTCGCTCAGCAGAATCAACCGACGGCATAAACTGATAATCATAGATCACCGCGTCAATATATAGACCACTGCCACCTACCAATATCGGCAATTTACCACGCTCAGTAATGTCGGCAATAGCCTGATCTGCCAGGCTCTTAAAGTCCGCTACATTAAATGACTGACCGGGCTCAACCACATCTAATCCATAATGTTTGATCTTGGTCTGGTCTGCACGGCTAGGTTTTGCGGTGCCGATATCCATGCCCTTATATACCGTTCGCGAATCAGCACAAATAATCTCACCATTAAAATTCTCAGCCAACTCCACAGCCAGCGCCGACTTGCCCGAGGCAGTCTCGCCAACTATCACTAATAATGGCGCGCCACTCAACTCATCTATTTGATCGGTTACTGGCAAATCTTCAACTATCATCATCACCTATCTAAAACGATGTTTTACTAACTCTGGATTTAGCCTCATTGGCCACGGTATTCAAAAACTCTTCGATAGATACCGCTTTGTGTTCTGGTTGGACCTCGAGGTCTTTGCGGATTCTAGGCATCAAATCGCCGCCTGCCAACTCCTTCTCGCCTATCACTACTGTGTATGGAACCTTCCACATTTCACTGGCACGGATTTTCTTGCCGACTGATTCATTGTCGTTGTCGACCACCATCCTAACACCTAGTTCACGAGCTTGTTCTAACATTTTATTAGCAAATTTAACTGTGTCGGCCTCTTGATTAACAGTAATCGCTCTGACCTGCTCTGGTGCTAGCCAAACTGGGAATTTCCCAGCCGTATGCTCGATGTAAACTGCCAAGAATCGCTCAATACTACCAAGCAAAGCACAGTGAACCATAACAGGAGTTTCTAGGCCGCCATTATCAGTAGTGTAATGAAGGTCGAAGCGTTTAGGCTGAACAAAGTCTAGCTGAATAGTGGCTACTTGGTGTTCTCGACCAATGGCGTCGGTTGCCATAAAGTCTATCTTGGGACCGTAGAAAGCCGCCTCACCATCTTCTTCAAAGTAATCTAACCCATTAGCTACAACAGCCGCCTTAAGCTGTGACTGAGCTTTTTCCCATAATGCATCGTCGCCCAAATAAGCATCAGATTCATCACGATAAGATAGTCGAACCCGCAACTTCATTCCGACAACTTCGTATAACTCTCTAGCTGCCGATAACAGAATATTAATCTCCGCTTCTATCTGATCAGACATACAAAAAACATGACTATCGTCTTGAGTAATAGCTCGGACTCGATTTAGACCGCCTAGTTCACCAGATTTCTCATCACGATAAACTGTCGTAGTCTCAAGGTAACGAATTGGTAAATCACGATAACTACGCTGTTGACTAGCGTAAATTCGGGTATGATGCGGGCAGTTCATCGGCTTGAGCACTAGCTCATCACTAGTCTCCTGGCTCTTAACTAGGAATAGTTCGTCGCCAAATTTATCCCAGTGTCCGCTGGTTTTGTATAGATCGGTCTTGGTCATATGAGGAATAAAAACCTTCTGAAAGCCCTGATTAAGTCTTAACTCGTTAGAAAAATCAGACAATTTCTCTCGCAGAATAGTGCCGCGAGGCGTAAACAGTGGTAATCCAGAGCCAACTAAATCTGAGAATACGAATAAATCAAGCTCTTGGCCGAGTTTACGGTGGTCGCGCTTCTTGGCTTCTTCCAGCATTTCAAGGTGTATTCTTAGTTCTTTTTCGGTATTAAAAGCTACACCATACAGCCGCTGCATTTGGGCATTCTTCTCGTCGCCGCGCCAATAGGCCCCAGAGACACGCATAAGCTTAAACGCACCAACTTTACTGGTTGACTCCACATGCGGCCCTCTACATAGGTCTGTGAAGTCGCCATTGCTATAAAACGATACGCTTCCCACCTCTGCTATGCCTGAGCTAGCACCAACTGCACCAGCTGGCAATCCCATCATAGCCTTAGTCAGTTCGTTCGCCTTAGTTGTGCCCTCACGCTTTAAATCATTAAGTAATTCGACTTTATAGGGTTGATTAGCCTGCTTGGCCCAGTCAATTGCCTCATCTATTGGCTTTTCACTTCTTTCGAATGTTTGATTGTCAGCAATAACTTTGCGCATTTCAGCGTCAATTTTTGGTAAATCATCTTCTGATATCTTGATATCACCAAGATCAATATCGTAATAAAACCCATTATCAACTACTGGACCAACACCAAATTTAGCTTCCGGCCAGATATGCTGAACAGCTGTAGCGGTAATATGCGCCAACGAATGTCGCATAGCTTCTAGATTATCAATTTTGTCGGACATTTGGCTCTCCTGACTTAGGGCTTAATAAATAAAAATCGCGCCATCGGAAGATGTTAATAGCTAACTATCTTC
>CALREK010000045.1:0-5195 GCA_943355165.1 uncultured Saccharimonas sp. (SeqCode)
TAATAATCACGTAACCTTGCAGGTTGTTGGTGAAGTCAAAATAAAAGACCCAACTGTTAAAGCGTTTAAGGTATACTAGAACATACATGGCAAAAAACTTAGTAATCGTAGAGTCACCGGCTAAAGCCAAAACTATCGAAAAATTCCTCGGTAAAGATTATGTCGTCCGAAGTAGCTTCGGTCATATTCGTGATTTACCAAAAAAAGGCCTTAACATCGACAAAGACAACAACTTTGCACCTACATACGAGGTCAGCGCCGATAAGAAAAAAGTGGTTGCAGAGCTCAAAAAATTGGCGGCTGGTGCAGACGTCTGGCTCGCATCAGACGAAGACCGTGAAGGTGAGGCGATTGCTTGGCATTTAACTCAAGCCCTCAAACTTGATCCTAAAAAAACTAAACGAATAGTCTTTCATGAAATCACAAAGCCAGCTATTGAAGAGGCCATAAAGAACCCTAGAACGGTTGATATAAATCTTGTAGACGCCCAACAAGCACGGCGCATTCTCGATCGCTTAGTTGGATATGAATTATCACCAGTACTATGGAAGAAAGTCCGCGCGGGATTATCAGCCGGAAGAGTCCAGTCTGTTTCTGTAAGATTAATCGTAGAGCGTGAGCGTGAAATACGAGAGTTTACAGCAATCAGCTCATTTAAAGTTACTGCGATATTTAATGTTGATGGCGAAGAATTAAAGGCCGAGCTAGACACTAAATTTAAAAGCATTGAAGAGGCGCAATCATTCTTGCAGTCATGTATTGATGCCACATTCACGGTATCAGCAGTAGACAAAAAACCTGGCTTTAGGTCACCAAGCGCACCATTTACGACAAGTAGTTTACAGCAAGAGGCAGCTCGTCGATTAGGTTATGGCGTGAAGCAGACAATGATCTTGGCGCAGAAACTTTATGAAAACGGTCACATAACCTATATGCGTACCGATAGCACTATCCTATCGACAATAGCCGTTGATACAGCCAAGAATTACATAACATCCAATTTTGGCGAAAACTACAGCAAACTTCAGCAATACAAAACCAAAAACTCTAGCGCACAAGAAGCTCACGAAGCAATTAGACCTACTAATTTCAACGCATTAGAAGCAGGTGATGATGGTCAGCAAGAAAGATTATACAAACTCATCTGGCAACGAACACTTGCTAGCCAAATGGCTCAAGCCAAAACAGATAAGACAGAGATAAAAATATCTGCTTCACCTAAATTTAAGAACTTATTTTTAGCTAAAGGTGAAATCTTAACGTTTGATGGATTCTTAAAGGTTTATGGTGGAGGCAAAGACGATACACTATTGCCAAATGTCAGCAATGGACAACAGCTGGAGCGACAACAAATTCTGGCTACTGAGACATTTAGCCGAGCAGGCGCCAGATACTCTGAAGCAAGCCTTGTAAAGAAGCTAGAAGAACTAGGCATAGGCCGACCAAGTACCTACGCGCCAACTATCAGCACCATCCAGGCCAGGGAATATGTCACCAAATCAGATCTAGAAGGTGATGAGAGAGAAATTCGTGAATTAGTATTAGAAAAATCTACTGTCGAACAAAGATCATCAACTGTAATTACAGGCGCAGACAAGAATAAACTAATCCCGACACATCTAGCAGAAGTCGTGACTGACTTCTTGGTGAAATATTTTGGCAGTGTGCTCGACTACGACTTTACCGCCAAGGTTGAAGCCGGTTTTGACCTTGTAGCCGAGGGCAAACAAGAATGGCCAAAAATGATCGGTGACTTCTACAAGAACTTCCACCCATTAGTAGTTGAGTCAGAGGGCGCCAGCAGAAAAGAAACCTCACAAGCTAGACTACTCGGCGAAGACCCTAAGTCAAAACGTCCAATGTACGCGCGTTTTGGAAGATACGGAGCCATGCTGCAAATCGGTGAAGTAGAAGACGAAGTAAAGCCAGTATTTGCGCCAATGCCAGCAGGAGCAGCTATTGAAAGCGTGACATTCGAGCAAGCACTAGAAATGTTTAAGTTACCACGAACTGTCGGCCTCACCGACGACGGCCAAGAAATGAAGGCTAATATTGGCCGTTTTGGACCTTATGTCGTAGTCGGCAAAACATTTGTTTCTATCAAACCACTCGACCCTATGACCATCACTCTTGTTGAGGCCAAGGCTTTATATGCTGCAAAATTAGAAAAAGACGCCAATAAATATATAGCTGAATTTGCTAGTGGCATAAAAATAGTTAACGGGCCCTACGGACCATTTGTTACTGACGGCAAGAAGAACGCCAAGATTGATAAAGAAACAGACCCTAAGGGCATCACTGAAGCTGTAGCAAAAGAAATGCTAGCTGCTGCACCTGCTAAAGGCAAGGGCAGACGCTTTACTAAACGCAAAGCCAAGAAATAGTTTCTCGCTCAATAAGCATCAACGCACTCTTATATATTAGCTAGCGGTAGAATATTACTAGTATTATTCAAGTAATATGGTAGAATATACGCTTATGAGTACCGGTGAGACCAACTTCGATTATGAATTATCCTTGCCAGAACAGAGGAACCTTCTTAGACATATGGCGAAAATCGCTATTGATTTATTAGGTGAGCCAAACCCTGAATCAGCTCGTGATATCAAGGAGCGACGCCTAAGGAATGGTCAATTTGCCAGAATGACAAGAACCATAATCGAGGTTGATGATAATCCGGTTGGCATTCATAACGAAATGGATATTTTCGTTCCTGAGAGATTAGTTTATAAAGCTAGTGGTGAGGATGAAGAAGAGTTTTCCCCTGGTTATATGGATGAGTCTGACGACGAAAGCACAGAAGATACCTTGAGATACGAAGGCCGCAGTTATACATTATCTACCGACCATTTTAGAAACACCATTTTTAAATCAGAGGGTATAGGCCAATTATGCGTTAATGCTTTTGGCGACTCTAGAATAGAAATATCAGAATATTATCAAAGCAGAGTAGATGTGGATTTCTCGCAATTAAGCGAAATCGATGAAATGGTATCTCCGTCATCTAAACCATTTGCTAGTGATTATTTAAGAGTTATCGATGCAACCAAGCTTTTAAGAGGAACTAAGTAGATAATATGGAAAATATGCCAGAAGATAATTACAGAAGCAACCACAGGCGCTTAATAAACGAGTGTGAAATAGCTATGAAAAAAGAGAAGATGAGCGGTCGCACAACTAACCAATATACTACTAGTGATAGCGAGGAAGCGTGCTTTAGATTGGCTGACGACTTTGAGAGACTGCATCAACTACACAGTCAAACAAATGTACTTGATGAGCTTGAGGGATTTGAAACTTCTGTGAAGCCTGACAATGATTTAATCCTAGAAAGCCCTTCAATAAATGTTGAATTTGATGACGTGATTTACGGCTTAGACATGCTAGGACCGGTAAAAGTGCAGTATTTAACTATCACGCCAGACGAAAACCCTACGAGATATAGCACTGAAGATGAGGAAGATACCTATGCCGGACCACACCTGATCTTCACTTTCGAAATGCCAGAGAACAGCCACCTTGAATCGGCGATTTACCTTGGCTCAATCGCATTAAATACCGCCGTAGTATCCAATCAGCATAAGCCACGAATGATGAATTAGACGTGGCTCTTGTAGGGCTAATCGTCATAATTATTTAGATTTTTGGGCATTTATCCACTAATTGCACTCTGAGCAAGAAGATTTCGTTGTGATATTAGGATACCATGTATTGAGCTTATGCATCCAATATGTGCTAGAATAAGTTCAGCAAACCCTATGTTTGACTTATAAAAATTAAAGTGATATAATCTAGTTTAATACGCAGTTATTAATGTGCTTATATCAGAGAAGGCGACGACTATGACAGACAAGACAGTGACTACTCAAACTTTAGACATCGAAGCTATTATTAAAGACGTCCTAGCTACAATTGACCGAGAACGTGAGCGCGAGATTATAAGCCGCCGTTTTGGTCTATACGACCGCAAAGAAACCCTCGAACAGATAGGCGAGCTTCTTGGTATTACTAGAGAGCGCGTGCGTCAGCTAGAAAAGGCTGTTATGACTAAACTGCGTGCATCTGCTGAAAAAGATCTACCGCACATCAATCAAGTACAGGCTGAGTTTACCGAAGTACTATTATCAACAGGGAAGGTTGCTCGTATTAGCGAACTCGGCTCTCGCACAACAGATGAGAACAATCGCCTAGACCAAGCTCGTGTATCCTTCTTGGCACAACTTAGTCCTAAATTAGCAGTTATCGACGACAATGACCACTTCTTCTTGGCAGTAGGGCAGAAGAGCGAGCACGACGAGAAGTCAATCCGTAACCAAGTAGATAAAATTATCACAGCAATCAAAACAATCGGAGAACCGATAACTATTGATGTAATTGCCGATAAAGTTAGCGACAAGGATGTTAAGCACGTGCAGGCATTAGCTAGCATATCTAAAGACATAGCTACACTAAACAACCGTTGGGGACTTATCAAATGGCCAATGGTCAATCCAAAGAACATTCGCGACAAAATATATGTTATTTTGCACGAACATGGCAAACCACTCCACTTTAATGAAATCTCAAAGTCTATTAAAGATTCTAGCTTTAAGCGTAAAGATGTAACGACTCAGGCTATTCATAACGAGCTAATTAAAGACAAGCGCTTCGTACTAATCGGACGCGGCATATACGCTCTAAAAGAGTGGGGATACGACAAGGGTACAGTAGCTGATGTTATTGTTAAGGTTCTAAAAAAGGCCGGAGAACCACTTCACAGAGACGAAATTGTTAAGCGAGTTCTAAAAAGCCGTCACGTTAAAGAAACTACTATTCTACTAAACCTACAAGGCAAGGCTCAGTTCAAGCGCGTTGCTAAAGCAACTTATACGATCGCCGACGCTAAGTAATTAAATATAATGTCAGAACTAGATCCAATTGAAAGTCCTGACATATTAATACCTGGCCGTGGTACTAGCTCATATGTGGGCTTAGAATATGCTGACGGTGGAGAATTGCCAGTACCTGACAAATTACACCGCCTAATTTTATGGGATGCTGTTAAGCTAAGTGAAAAGAATATTAAGAACTCTATAAAACAGGGTGATTTAATAAAACACACATCCAGGTCGCTACGCAATGCTTACCCAGTAAACACTGATCACACCGTGATAGCCAAAAAATCATTGAGTGACTGCGTGATTGATGGACTAATA
>CALREK010000046.1:0-5036 GCA_943355165.1 uncultured Saccharimonas sp. (SeqCode)
GGCAATACCTTAGCCGCTGTAATAGTAGTTCTATTTTGCTTATTCGCTTCTACCGGACTCGCACTAGGCATGACAGTTTTCTTCTTGTTGTATCAGCAAGTTGAGAATGCCACCCTTCAGCCCTACATTCAAGCAAAGAGCAATAACCTTACGCCTTTAATAGTTTTCGTTGCAGCACTAGTTGGAGCGCAACTTGGTGGTTTACTAGGTGCGTTGGCTGCTATACCTATCGCTGGTTGTATTAGAGTTGTTATTGATGAGTATTACCATGTCGAGACTGTTGATGCCGCTGAAAAAGCCGAAGAAGTTGTCGAACAGTCAGTTTAAGGTTATTTAATTCTTGACCAGATTTGGCCTGCGGGCGTGTCTCGTACTTCAATATTTAGCTTTAATAAGTCGTCTCTAAGAGAATCGGATTTTGACCAGTCGGATAGCGATCGGGCTGACTGTCTTTCGGAAATCAAGTCCTTCTCTGCTTGATTTATGTCTTTTGAGTCCGTAAGTCCTAGTCCAAACAGTTCGTCCAAAGTGCTAAGAACTTCATTGAATTCATCAAGTTGATTTGCTGGCACAAGATTTGATGCTACTAAACTTTGTAGATTGCTTAACTCCTCTAAGGCTCTAGGTGTATTCACATCATCCTGTAAGGCCTCTACGATAGCCTGTAACGGCGCTATAAGGTTAATTGACTCAGTTGAAGGGGTTGCCTGGAATCGTAAGTCAGCCATAGCCTGATAGCCATTTAAGCGATTGTTTGCCGCGTCCAAGTTAGTCCAGCTAAAGTTAGCTTGATGCCTGTAGTGCGACTGGAGTACTAATAAGCGAAAAGCTAGTGGGTTGATGCCTTTACGGCGCAAATCTTCAATCGTATAAAAGTTGTTGATGCTTTTACTCATTTTTTTACCATCTATTAGAAGATGTTCGTTGTGGTAAAAGAACTTAGCCATAATAGCGTCTTTTTGCCCGGCTGTACTTTGGGCAATTTCGTTTTCGTGATGTGGAAATATAAGGTCAATTCCGCCGGTATGAATATCAAAAGGTTGGCCAACAATTGCTTTGCTCATCACAGAACATTCTATGTGCCAGCCTGGTCTGCCGTCTACGATCTTGCCATCTAGTGTGAAGGGCCATGCAGGTTCGTTTTTTGATTTAGTTTTCCATAATGCAAAATCATGCGGAGAATCTTTGTCGTATTCGTCGTTATGAATTCTGGACATCTGAGTATTGTCTTGAGTTATCTCAAGTAATTGACCATAGTTCTTGCCACTATCGCGGTAATTCTTGATAGAAAAGTAGACCCCGTCGTCGGCAACATATGCAAAGCCTTTGTTATATAAATCCTCTATCATTGATTTCATTCCGTCAATGTTGTCTGTCGCTTTGATAAATGTATACTTACTGGTGTCGTTGCCGACGGCATTCATGTCATGCATGAATGCATCCGTGTAATGCGCAGTAAGATACATAAGGGCATCCATCGGAGCTTTGTCTGGCGCCTGTTCTCTGCTACGTTTTATGGTTTTGTCGTCGACATCAGTAATGTTCATGGCATGTTTAATTTTTATGCCAGTTGATTCTAGGCTTCGTCTCATTGTGTCAGCGTGAATAAAGGAGCTAATATTGCCGATATGAACATCGTTGTAGACAGTAGGTCCGCAGCTATATATACGAGCTTCTAATTCGTTATAGGGCGTAAATTCTTCGATGGATTTTGTGAGTGTGTTATAAAGTTTCATCTATATATACTTTAACATAGCCAAATAATTATCGCTGCTGTCTAATCTAATGAGCGTCATAGCTTTCGTACTCTAAATAATGTTGATATGGGCTGAGCGATTCAGCCTGACTGCTTGCCACAACAAATCCACCTATTCGGTGCAAACTTCCGTTGTCGACATTTTCTTCGTTTCTATTTATTTCAAATTGACTCGAATTTAAGGCTAAGCCACCAAGCTTAACGTCAATATTAGTTTTTGGAATAACTATTTCGCCCTGACCTTTAGAATTTAGGCTAAATATATTCATTCTTGGAAAATTGCGCTGTAATGACACGACGGCATGGTGAGTGGCAACGTGGTCTGAGTGTCCGTCGCCTCCAGCAGCACCAAGCGTGATGGCGGTCGTGATCTTGTTGCCGTCTATAAATGAATCGATGTCTCTCGTGAGTACACTGTGATTGTAGCTTTCGCCAAGTTTGCTGTCTGGATGTCCTGGCAAATGTAGTCTTGACTTAGGAACTCCAAAATATTCAGCCTCTGCCATAGCTTCTTCTCTTCTGCGTCCTGCTAGTACAAAATCTCTATCTCCTTTGGTTGAAGCTTCGCCATTACTCGCTATATAGGCGTGTAGAGGCTCTGACCCAGTCTCAGCAAAAAGCTTGGCTGTGTTGTCGAGAGCGTAAGCCATAAACATACTAGCGTCGTCAGGATGAGCGGTAAAATAAGCTACTCTATCGGTTGGATCCAGGTTAAATACATTTCTATTTTCGATTGATCTATTGATTGTGTTGGCCATAATATTCCTTGTTAATTTAAAAAACCTCGCTAGTCGAGGTCTTCTTCGTTAACTTAACTTTGGAATAATGACCTCAACTATATACAGCAGGCCTGACAACAAGTTTTAATTTGTGTATTCGTATTCATTAATTAAATATTAGCATTAGCTGATAATCTATTCAATATTTTCCAGTAATTCTGTGGCTAGTTTTATGCATTCTGCTTTTGTCGCTAGTTGGCTTTTGGCTTTTTCTATTTTAAAACCGCTAGCATATGGGTGGCCACCTCCACCAAAGTGTTTGGCTAAATCGGCGGCTATTGTCGTGCCATGGCCACATCTAATCGAGCCCGTAACTTTGCCGTCTTTGTAGTTTTTGATTACGATTGCGACACTAACTTTTTCTACTTGTAGCATGTCATTCTGGATAAGAGGTGCCGGATTGTATAGTGGGCTATAAGTCATTATTTCTTCATGAGGAATAGTCAGAAGAGCAATTCTGCCGTCTGCATACATCTCCGTTCTTTCTATCAATTTTGCTTTGTATCGATAGATAACTTCAGGCATCTTGTTTAGTGCTCGCCGTGCTTCTTCTAGGGCTGGTCTGTCTACACCAGAACCTATAAGATCTGCCATTACTTGGTAGGTGTTGGCAGTAGTACCTTCAGACGATAAGCCTAATGAATCTGACAGTATTGAGCTGGCGATATGAGTTTTGGCCTGCAAATTAAGTGGCCAGTTTAATTGATTAGATAGCATATAAATTAACTCACCGGTTGCAATAGCATCGCTGCTATTAATAACCACAGTTGCGTAGGTAATATCGCAGACTACGTCGGTGTGGTGATCTAGAACAATAACCGGACGATTAGCCACCCAGTGTTTGTAGTGGCTGGCGTCTAGTTTCTCTAAGAGTGTCGATGCGCTGGTGTCAACAATGATAGATATATCAAAATTTGAAGGCATTTCATTGCTAACTCTATCCCAACCAGAAAGATGCTTAAGATAGTCAGGCATATCAACTGCACAATAAAGATGAGTTGTTTTGCCCAAGTCTTCTAGTATCTGTTCCAGTGCCAACGCACTTGCCAGGCTGTCTCCATCTGGATTATCGGCCTGAATAATAACGATTGTCTTTGCGTCTTTAACTAACTGGTCAATTTGTTTGATTTCATCTGTCATATTGGACTGTATTATATAGCTTATTGTCTGCGCGTGACAGGCTGTAATTTATAATAATTGGCTTATTGAAGTTCGGTGCGACCCTCAAGTGCTCTTCCTAGTGTGATTTGGTCGGCGTACTCTAAATCAACTCCAATAGGGATTCCTCTGGCAAGTCTACTAATTTTGACGTCGCGCTTACCTAGTTGCTGCTGGATGTATAGCGCTGTAGATTCACCTTCTACGCTGGCATTTGTTGCTAGAATTATCTCTTTTACATCATCGGCGTCAATGCGTGCTATAAGTTCGGAAATTCGTAGTTGATCAGGGCCAACGTTGTCGATTGGACTCACCAGACCCCCAAGAACGTGGTAAGTGCCATTAAAAAGGTTTGTCTTTTCTAGAGACACGATGTCAAACGGTTCAGCGACGACAGCGACTAGCTGCTTGTCTCTTTTAGGATCGGTATATAAGTCGGAGACTTCTTTGCCTTTTTCTACCAATGCAAAAGTTACGCTACATTGTCCAATTCCTTGATGTAGATTGCCCAGAGCTAAACCTAGCTTTTCGGCAATAGCAGGATCTCTTTTGAGCAAATAGTAAGCGTATCTTTCTGCAGTACGAGGACCGACTCCAGGCAGTGACCCTAGCGCATCGACTAAGTCGAGTAAGGTTGGAGGCAAAATCTGCACGATACTATAGTCCTAAGTTGCCCAGAGCGCCCATAAATGGTTGCATTTTTTCGGCTGCCAACTTCTGGCTTTCTGCAATTGCGTCTCTTATGGCGTCTTCAATCCATCGTTCTAGCTGTCCAATATCATCAAGATCAACAGAATCTTTATCGATGTGAAGTTTCTTGATTTTTTGTTCACCAGTAATCTCGATACGCACTGCTCCGTCACCTTTTTCCACGACTAAAACAGCCTTTTGTAATTCTTTCTGGGCTTTTTTAACTTGTATTAGCATCTTTGCTTGATCAAAACGGCTCATGTTGCCTCCTTATTTAGTACTTATATTATATAGTAGTTTCGATTCAATCGACACCCCTAAGGCTTTTTCTATTCAAATTTCTTGAGAGCATTTATTGTTTCTGGAGAGTTTGGCCAGGCTACGAAATATCTAGTAATGTGATAGTACCCTACAAGTGCAATCATTCCGATAATTAGACCCAGTCCAATATTTCTAGCTACTGGGTTGCGAGGAAAGACAATATACCAATTTCCTAGCATTCGTCCAATACCAATGCTGGCTATTAGGTAAATAAACGGAAGAAGTATTGCATCGCCGACAACTCCTCCTAGAGACACTAGTATTATGCTGATCGCAAAAAACCCGACGACCATTTTAGTTCTATCGAGTCCGCGCTCTGTGTAGCTATCGAA
>CALREK010000047.1:0-4827 GCA_943355165.1 uncultured Saccharimonas sp. (SeqCode)
ATTCGTTTTCCCTAGCAGCTATGAAGGCTTCGGCCTGCCTGTATTAGAGGCGATGCAAGCAGGCTGTCCGGTGATAGCCTACAATAACTCGTCAATCCCAGAAGTAACAGGCGATGCAGCATTACTAGTAAAAGACGGGGAATCATTAAATCCGGCTATTCGAAAGGTTATAAACGATGCCAACCTAAGACAGTCAATGATCAAAAAAGGAAAAAAGCAGGCTGAAAAATTCTCGCTAAAAACGACCGTCCAAGAATTAATAGATATAGCTAATAACGTAGCTATATAAAAATAGTTTAGAGCCTAGCCGTGAATCTCGCGACTGATGGCTGGGTCGCCGACTGGTCTGGCGCTAACTATTGGCTCGATCTCTACTAAAGGCAAACTAGTGCCATAGTGAAGAGCATCCGTGTCCATATTATTCTGGGAGGCTAGTGCTTCACGGTGGCTGTTAGCTGCCTCAGAATATTTACTGACTGCTTCGTCTTTTGTCATACCAGAGGCAAATAGTCCATTTTCAAAATAAAAGTTACTAAACGAGCCGGGGCTAGAAGATTGTGATTCGTGTGACATAATTTCCTCTGTTAAATTAATATAACCCACTTAATTTATAGTATTATAGGGGAGTATGAAAAAAATTGCGATTGATGCAAGGGAACTCAGGACCAGTTCGGGTCGCTATATCGAGAGATTGTTGCATTACTTACAGCAAATCGATAATGGCCATGAATACGTCGTATTGCTTAAACCTGAGGATTTTGATGGATGGCAGCCAACTAATAAGCATTTCAAAAAGGTGACTGCGCCTTTTAAGGAATTCACTTTCGCTGAACAAATTGGTTTTTCGAGACAAGTCAAAAGCTTAAACGCTGATCTTGTACATTTTGCTTTTGTGCAGCAACCAGTTTATTTGCGCAGTAAAGTTGTGACAACAATGCATGATTTAACTACTACTAAATTTCGTAATCCTTCTAAGAATAGACTAATTTTTACCGCCAAACAGCAAGTTTATAAGCAAGTTAACAAATTAGTGGCTCGCAAATCAGCTTTTGTAATTACGCCATCCGAATATGTTAAGGACGCTGTGGCAAAATTTGCTCACATAAATAGTCGAAAAATCTTCGTAACCTATGAATCTGCCGACAAAATCACTGACGAACCAGTAAAAATCGAGCAATTAACAGATAAGGATTCGTATATTATGTACGTTGGGCGTCCCCTTCCCCACAAAAATCTAGAAAATCTGATTGCCGCCTTTACTATGCTAAAAACCACCCATCCGGACCTAAAACTAGTGTTAGCGGGCAAAAAAGATACTCTCTACAAGCGCATTAGCCGCGATGTCGACAATGCCGGCATAACAGATGTCATATTCACCGATTTCGTCAGCGAGGGACAGCTACGATGGCTCTACGAGCACACTGCTGCCTACGTCTTCCCTTCTCTGTCGGAGGGTTTTGGCCTGCCGGGGCTTGAGGCTATGATTCATGGCGCACCAGTAGTTTCGTCTAACGCAACCTGCCTGCCAGAAATATATGGCGATGCAGCTGAGTATTTTAACCCCCTAGAGCCCTTCGAAATAGCCAGCGCAGTCGCTCGTGTCATCGACGACTCAAAACACGCAAGTAAATTGCGACAACTAGGCAGATTACAGGCCGCAAAATACTCCTGGAAGCGCACTGCCGAGCAAACTCTAGATGTCTACAAGCAAGTTCTTGGCGAATAGCCCTAATATATCGCCCTATCTACATATTTTCCACAACTAAATCTCACTAATATTTGATAATTTTCGTCTTGTTGTGATCTGTTAATTATATTTGAGCTAAAGCTGCAGATCATTTGTGTTGAAGAGTTTGTGTAAGGATTTAGGGCTTGGTCTTTTGGGTCTAGCTTTAGAGATTTATCTTTGACTGGCTCAAACATTTTGGCCTGTTTAATTGCACTTCCTATAGCTAATTCAGCAGATTGGAGAGACGACGAAGCTATTGAGGCAAAAATAATATCAATATGGCAACTTTTACGGCCTGAGCCATACACTACTGTGTCGTTGCGGCAGTATTTTAACTTTCTGGGAGCTAATTCGGAATCTTTAGCGGCTATCAGTAGTATCAATTCATCCACATCTTTGTCTAGCCTGCCGAAAGAAGTCTTTGATAAACTATTTTGATAAATAATTACTGCAAAATATAGCCCGATTAATAATACAAAAATAGCCACAAATATTAGCCTGTTTTTGCCTGTATTATTACTAAAAATATTTTTCGTCATACTGCCTCATCTTAATAATAATCCTTTTTTTGGGATTGAAAATGAATAGTATATGAATATCTGAAACGTAAGCTTTTTTGGTGTGAGATAACTATATTGCACAGAGCAGAACTGTGTAAGCGACGAAGCCATGAATATATATAATTTTAATCGAAGATCACTAGCCCCCACTATAGCGTCTTTCACTGTTGTTTTGGGTCTATGCCTAGGGATTTCGTCGCGAGTCGGAGCTAACACTCAACCATCTGCTTGGCTGAGTGTTAGCAACCCGACCTTGCTAAGTGATTTTGACTTAAATGCCAACGAGAGCCTACCGACCACCGTAGCGGGTATTGGTAACCGCGACTGTCAGAACTACACCGTCATAACTAAACCTGCCAGACTATTCCAACCACAATCATCAATAACCAACTGTTTTGTGGCTACCAAATTTGGAATAGCAGACAGTAACGGATTAATACGCTTTACTGGGGCCAAAGTCGCCGGCAGATCTATTAATTATGGCAACTACGCGGCGGGCATGATAGCCATACCTAATTCATCAGACACAATAAGCTACACAAGCAGTCCATATATCGGTCTAAACTTGCATTTTAATAGAGCGCTGCCCTTGCCTTTGACTATCGAGCCGTCTACAAACGGCGAAGTAACCTACCGCTTTAATAGGCCCGCTAGCGCAAGCCTAAAAGATAAGAGCGGGAATCTTCTGTCTGTAAGTAGTGATAGTCTGAGCTTTTCTAGCAACGGTAAATGGATGGTAGTCGACATGCCTTCTGTATCGCTGCTGCGCGTAAATCTAGAAACTCTTGAGGTTTTGCCTTTTATGCCTTCATTTAATTATCTAATTGGAGTAGCTCCGGGCATTCAAAGCGCCATTAGTAATGATGGTCGCTATGCTATTGTATCTTCGACTAATTTTAGCGTATTTTCTATTTACGACCTCAGTACCTGCGGAGCCACACCTGCGACTATAAGTGGCCCAGTAAGCTGCCAGTCGCGCCCATTATTACCTTTTATGAAAACCCAAATATCTAGCTATATTGGAGCCTACAATATAAGGTTTACTGCAAACGAAATTGTCAGCATGTATGTTTATCACACTGTTAATGGTGCCACCAAAGCTACCAAATATAATCTACTTGCTCCAGGACAAGCTACTAGCAAGGTCGCCTACCTTGGTCTGGGTGACTCTTTCACTTCCGGAGAGGGCGATAATTTGGGTGGAGTTTATTATGAGCCCGGAACGGATCAATCAAGCAACTTATGTCACCTCAGCACAAGAAGCTACCCTTATTTAATTAAAACCAACCTTGCTGTTGGCGACTTTCATAGCGTTTCTTGTAGCGGTGCTCTTATAAGGAATATTAACGATATTGGCCCGCTCGGAGCCCAGTACCCTAACGACATCGTCACAAATATATGGCAACCGGGCTACAAAAATCAATTAGCATATCTAGCCGGGAGTCGCCCCAACTATCTAACATTGATGATTGGAGGTAATGACGTGGGATTTGCTGAAGATTTAGTTGAATGCGCTACTTCGCATGCCAAAATACCCCTCCCCAACACCTGTAAGTACGCTGGTGTTCAGGTTGAGAGAGATAACGTAGCAAAACTTATAGCCGATCAGTTCACAAGACTAAAATCACTCTATGAGGAAACGGCTAGAGCGACCGATAATAGAACCAAGATATATGTAGTTGGCTACCCTCAATTCATCAAAGAAAGCGGTGGAAGTTGCGGCATAAACGTTCATTTAAACGACCAAGAACGTGAATTTGTAGCCAAAGATGTGCATTACATGAATCAGGTCATAAAGGCCGCAGCTGATACTGCCGGAGTATATTATCTAGACATTGAGGACGCTCTGGCAGGAAAAAACTTGTGTAGTATCGTGCTCGACTCTCAGATGGCAGTAAATGGCGTGACCGAGGGCAATGACAACCATCTGCCTTGGTGGTCAGGCTTTTTAACCGGCGGATTAGTGGGCATAATAGCCGTTCAAAGATTAGGCTTAGGCAACGAGAGTTTTCACCCTAATTCTAATGGTCATGTACTTATGAGCAATAAAATTATGGGGTTAACTGGGAACGATCTTGGTAGCTTTATAGTTTGCCCAGCCAAACCTACGGCCTTGATTTGCCCTAAGGGAGACGGCAAAGTACCGCTTCCTGACAGTACTTATTTTAGTAGTGATGCCCGCAGCTATGTCGACAACCTAAATTCTACTAACATCACTACAGCAGCGAGCCCGCCAGAGCCGTCACCTATCGTCATACTAGACTCGACCAGCGCCACTAACCAAATACATATCCACATAGATTATCTACTTCCAAATAGTTCAATAAAGTTAACTATTCAATCTGTAAATATTGCCACAATCACGGCTAACGCCAGCGGTTCGGTGGACCAAACCGTCACTATTCCACAGGCAATTACTAGCGGTTTTGATAATATATATGCCAGCGCCATAAATATTGCCGGTGAAGCAAAGACCTACTTCCAGCATATATTTATTCCTGGACCGATTAACGACATTAACAGCAACGGAATAATAGA
>CALREK010000048.1:0-4749 GCA_943355165.1 uncultured Saccharimonas sp. (SeqCode)
ACTCGTATCAGGAAGTAGCCAGGCCCCAAATAAGACCATGGAATGATTGCTAAAGACAATCATAATTTTATATATTGCCCGCCTCCAGCGGGTATCCATGGTTCTAGGTGGGGCCTGGCGACGACCCGAAATAGATTCCGACAAGAGCACAACAACACTACCTGCCGAGGACTGTCTGACGCCCCGCCAATGGCGGGGCTAGTTCCACAGGCTGTGTTGTGCTCCTTGTTCGGAAGCTATATCGAGTTGGTGCCACCGCCCCTCGGTTTTGCGCCATCTTTTGCCGAGACAAAAGTGGCATAATTAAGCCCCGCCATGGCGGGGCTTAAATAAACTTTATCTAATTAAGACTAGCTTCAAGCGCCGGGGCGCTTCTGGTTCATGCGCTGAGATTTTAGAACGATACTTTGAAGTTCCTTAAAGATAGCAAACTGCTTGTTGGTGTGGTAAATCTTGGTGTTACCTTGGCGTTCCGAAATCAAGAATCCTATTTTTTCTAATCTTTTTAGTTCGCGTTGAATGTTGCCGGCGTCTTCTTTAATAAGTTTAGCAAGTCCGCGTACATGAGTTTTGAAGTCAGGATATTTGGCATAGACAACTATGATCTTGCGTCGAACCCTGGATGTGATAAATACGTCTAGCATAAGCACCTTCATTGTTATTAGAACAACATTTAGTATAGACACATGTTAAAAACATTTCAACCATAATTTTTCATATAAAAGTCTATAATGGTATACATGTATTACTATAAGGTGCTGGTGTCTAGTCAACGTTACAGGGGTAGCGAACCGTTAACTTACTCATTTGATGAAGTCATAAAACCGGGGCAATTAGTTGAAGTTCCTTTGCAAAATAAACAAACTGGCGGCGTCGTTGTAGAAGCTACTGGTAAACCAAGCTTTAAATTAAAGCCAATTACGCGCACAACAATCGACAAACCACTACCCGCTACTAGCCTTGAGCTTATGGACTGGCTGGCCAAATACTACCCTGCCCCACAAAGTTATATTGCCGCCCAATTTATTCCTTCTGGATTATTGCAAATACCTAGAAAGCCAAAAAATACCGAGATTAAGACCGTTGACGCATCCGCACTACCTAAGTTGACCGGCGAACAAACGGAGGCCTTAAATACGATCAATAGCACAACTCCTGGGTCGACCGTCCTATTACACGGCGATACTGGCACGGGCAAAACTCGGCTATATCTAGAGCTGGCCAAACAGCAAATAAGCCAAGGCAAGGATGTCTTGATTCTTACCCCAGAAATTAGCTTAACGCCGCAACTTACGAGGGAGTTTGAACAGACCTTTCAGGGCCAAGTCATATTGTTTCACTCTAATTTAACTATCGCCGAAAGACGCAATGCCTGGACGAAAGTTTTATATGCCGACCAGCCAATTGTCGCGATAGGACCTCGATCGGCGTTATTTATTCCGTTTCGAAGTCTTGGATTAGTTGTGGTTGATGAGTCACACGAGGGCGCCTATAAACAAGATCAAACTCCGCACTATGATGCGCGGCGCGTTGCCAGCAAGCTCGCACAACTACACGGCTGTATAGCAATTTTAGGCTCTGCTACGCCAAATATCACCGACTATTATATTGCCGAAACCAAAAAAGCAAAGATCATACGAATGACCAAACTTGCCACTAGCGACGAGGTTAGCGCACCTGAAATAACAGTAGTGCTGGCACGCGACAAAAATCATTTTAGTCGACATGGATATTTATCTAACGAACTATTGGACGGCGTCCAGAACGCTCTCAATAACGGCGAACAATCATTGATATTTCTTAATCGTCGCGGCACTGCTAGATTGGTTCTTTGTCAAAGCTGTGGCTGGCAAGCAACTTGCCCAAACTGCGACCTACCGTTGACTTACCATGGCGATAATCATCAAATGCGATGCCACACTTGCGGATTTAAAGATCGCACGCCATCGTCCTGCCCTGTTAAAGCTGGTGGTTGTGGGTCGACAGACATTATCTTCCGCAGCTTAGGCACCAAGTCGTTAATAGACGCGCTGGAAAGACTTTTTCCAAAGGCTAGATTACAAAGATTCGATACGGATAATTTGAAGGCTGATCGGTTCGAGCAACATTACGCCTCTGTGAGTGAGGGCAAAGTCGACATACTAGTTGGTACTCAAATGCTGGTAAAAGGCCTGGATCTGCCCAAGCTTAGCTTTGTCGGAGTTGTTTCTGCCGATTCTTCGCTAAGCTTCCCCGACTACACTGCCACAGAACGAACTTATCAATTACTTACTCAAGTTATTGGTCGAATCGCGCGTGGTCACCGTAAGGGCGCTGCCGTAATACAGACGTATCAGCCCGAAAGCCCGGCGATTATTGCTGCAATCACCAAGGATTGGCCGAGCTTTTATCAATCAGAAATTAAGGAACGCCAACAATTTATGTTTCCGCCGTTTTGCTATCTACTCAAGCTAACTATTAGCCGAAAAACAGTCAATGGTGCCCAAAAAGCCGCTAGTGAATTAGTGGACAGCTTACGCCAACTTCGCCTACCAGTTAAGATTATTGGACCAAGCCCAAGCTTCTACGAAAAAACCGCAGGCGAATACCGCTGGCAGGCAGTCATCAAGGCCAAGAACCGAGCCAGTCTAGTGGAAATCATCAAGGAGCTACCGGCAAACTGCAGTTACGATATCGACCCCTCTAATCTTTTATAAAAGATTAATTTAATCATCTGTTCATTGACGCATTGATACATTAATTTATCAGGTGACATTTAGCATTTTAGACGCTTCAGTGATTGTTAAATGACAAATGTTAAATTAATGCGTCAATGATCCAATGTATCAATGCATCAATTTGCGAAGTGAACTATCCTGATACTTACATCTAGTCGCGTACCGTCTTTTCAGCTATACTCTACCAAATGACCAAAGACCACATAATCACCTTACCTAACGCTCGTTTGCGCCAACGATCTAGAAAAGTTGGTGTTATAAGTGACAAAATCCTGAATCTTATTGATGATATGGAGTCCGCTACTCTCGATTGGGAAGATAGTCGTGAACACGAAGTAGGTGTGGCTCTGGCAGCTGTTCAGATCGATAGCTTAATCCGAGTTGTGGTAATACGAGAAGATTTTGACGACAAAGATAATCGAAATTTTAATATCTTTATTAATCCAGAGATCACTAAATACGAGGGTGTAATCGAAGAAGATTTCGAAGGATGCCTAAGTATCCCTGATGTTTACGGCAAAGTACCACGCCACACAAAGGTGCGAGTAAAGGCTACCAACCTCGAAGGTAAGCAAATTCGTATCACAGCCGAGGGCTTTCTGGCTCGCGTATTTCAACACGAGATTGATCACAACAACGGCATAGTTTTTATTGACCACATCAAGGACAATAGCGAAGCTTTCTACAAGATTATGGAAGATGGCAAACTTGAACCACAAGATTATGACAGCCTGATCAAAGATAATCCAAGACTCTGGGGGGAGTAAATATGAAGATTTCTTTAGTGTTTTTTGGTAGTGGACCGGTCGCTGCTAAGTCATTAGAATTACTGGCAAAAAAATACCATATCGAAGCCGTTATTACCAAGCCAAAACCTAGCCATCATCGGGGCGACTTCCCTGTTGTAACACTAGTGGAATCTCTTGGGCTCAAAACTTATTACGCATCTACCAAAAGCGAGTTGTCGGAGCTTTTCGCGACCAAACCAGTAACGAGTCAACTTGGTATCGTTATAGACTATGGAGTTATTATTGGGCAAGATGTTATCGACTACTTTCCTCTTGGTATTATCAACAGTCATTTCTCGCTATTACCAGAGTGGCGAGGCGCTGACCCTATCACCTTTTCGATATTAAGCGGACAAAAGAACACGGGCGTTAGTTTGATGCTTATTAATCAGAAGCTGGATGAGGGTGAAATATTGGCTGAAGGTGTTTATGACCTGCCGGGAGACATTACTACGCCTAAATTAACCGATGGTCTGATTGAGCTTAGCGATGCCTTGCTCGATCATTATCTACCTATGTATGTTGATGGCGAGGTTAAACCTGTGTCGCAAGAAACTGCCGCCAGAGCCATGAGTCGACCATATCTGCCAACTTATTCACGAAAGCTAAGCAAAGCCGACGGACTGATTGATTGGCAGAAGCCAGCTGAACAAATTGAACGCGAGATAAGAGGATTTATTGATTGGCCAAGAAGCTATACGACACTAGCTGGCAAGGACGTGATAATTTGTGCGGCGCATGTTGATGACTCGACGTACGACCTGACTATTGGGCAAGCCAAAGCCACCGACGACAAGCAATTAGTGGTGCGCACCTCTGACAAATTACTCGTGATAGACGAATTAAAGCCTGCCGGCAAAAAGATTATGACGGCAAAGCAATTTCTTGCGGGCTACGGCAAAGATTTATAGACAGCGACTTATTGCTGGTTAGCTGGCGGCTGATATGCGGCAGGAGCTTGAGGTTGTGCAGGCTGAGGCGCCTGATTGATTGGATCAGACTGAGATGCTGCGACGATTTGTGGCGCTGCAGATCGGATTTCGATCTTTAACTTCTCTAATTCGTCAGCAACTACTTGCTTGTAGCCAGGAAAATTAGCTTCTAGCCACTTCAAGGCACCAGGCTCGTCATTGCGGTCGATATAACTCTCAAACTCGTCTAGCTGATCGTTACTCATCTGTTCTGCCAATTTCATACCAACACGCATTTCTAGCGTCTCATAAATATGGCTGAGCATTTTATTC
>CALREK010000049.1:0-4747 GCA_943355165.1 uncultured Saccharimonas sp. (SeqCode)
TCTTTCATTAGATGCATCAGAGGCCCTATTAGCATAATTACGCTGCGAGTTTTACGAGCAGCTGTTTTGTCCATCTTTTCTATATTAATTTTTGCAGGGGGCTTAATTTCTAAATCATTTCCAGGTAGCCACTTAATCTGCATGCCGATACTGCGCAAAACTTCTATCATTCGGTTTACTTCTTCGATGCGTGCGACATTTTTGAGCTTTGTTGTGCCTTTGTTGAGCAACGATGCACACAGCAAACTGACGGCGGCATTTTTGCTGGTCTTAAGAGTTATCTCGCCTTTAAGCTCGTGACCACCTTCAATTCTTAGATTAACCGACTCTCCAGAAATACTAATGATTTGTTTGTTTAAAACGTCACTAATACGGCCAAGAGTTTCTAGGCTTAAATTTTGTTTGCCGTGTTCTATACGATTAACTGCTGACTGGCTAGTTTTGAGTTTACGAGCAAATTCGGCTTGGGTAAGGCCCTTTTCCTGTCTAATCTGGTAAATAAGGTGACCAATTTTCTCGTTGGTTGTATCCATAGGTTAATAATATTACCATGCAGGGTATAAACTGTCGATATATGAAATTTAACTAGATTAGTCTCTAATAAGACTTTTATTTTTGTTTTTTGCTCTATAGATTTACAATGTATTTATGATTTGATTACTTGCAATTAAAAACCAACACTAATGGGAACTATTAATATCTAGAAAGAATATATGTTGCAAGATAAAACACTACGAAAATTATTATCAGATGAAGAGACTCGTCAAAGAGAAGGCCTAGAGTTAGTGCCTTCCGAGAACTATGTTAGTCGTGATGTGCTAGAGGCGCTAGGAAGCGTTTTTACTAACAAATATTCAGAAGGTTACCCTGGCAGGCGCTATTATGGTGGCCAAGAAAACACTGATCAGGTTGAGACAATTGCTATTGATCGCGCCAAGAAACTATTTGGATCTGACCATGCTAATGTGCAACCTCACAGTGGTGCTCCAGCAAATATTGCCGTCTACCAAGCATGGTTAAATCCAGGCGACACTGTTATGGCTATGCGTCTAGACCACGGTGGACACCTTACTCACGGTGCTCCAGTTACGGCTAGCGCCAAGCTCTATAACTTTGTTCGTTATGGTGTAAAAGATGTCGAAACTGGCGAAATCGACTACGACGAAATGCGCGAAGTGGCGCTAAAAGAAAAGCCAAAAATCTTAATAGCTGGATTTAGTGGATATCCTAGGTCGCTAGACTATGCCAAGTTTGCCGCAATCGGTAATGAGGTAGGGGCTATGCTGATGGCAGACATGGCGCACATTGCCGGGTTAATAGCAGGGAAGGCATTGCCAAATCCTTTTGACTACGGCTTTCATGTAATAACCAGTACCACTCACAAGACTTTGCGTGGTCCACGCGGCGGGCTGATTCTAAGCAAGGGAATTGCCGGCAATCCATTGAAGGCTCCAGAAAAAACTATAGAAAACTTGCCAACTTTGATCGACAGAGAGGTGTTCCCCGGTATGCAAGGTGGGCCACACATGAACAATATTTTGGCTAAGGCTGTGGCCTTTGGTGAGGCGCTAGACCCAAGTTTTCAGGTGTACGCAAATCAGATATTGAAAAATGCCAAACGATTAGCCGATGAGTTGATGAAGAGGGGCTTTAAATTGGTCAGTAACGGCACAGATAATCATCTAATTATGATTGATATGCACCGTAGCTTCGGTATCGATGGTCGCGTAACTCAAGAGATTTTAGACCGTGTTGGACTTACTGGTAACTGTAATGCTATACCTGACGACACCTTGCCTCCATTCCGCCCAAGTGGATTCCGGCTCGGAACTCCGGCTATTACCACTCGTGGACTAGTAGAGTCCGATATGGCATTCGTGGCAGAACAAATGCAAAAAGCTGTTAATTCAAAAGATAGTGAGGCACAGCTAGATAAGATTAAGGCTGATGTTACGGCCTTCGCACTACAGTTCCCATTACCAAGCGACAAGTAGTCCTTTGGCGACTATCCGCCAATATATTCGGGTTCAGGGACTAGATTTACGCCCATTTTCTTGCTGACTTCGTCGATAATTTTTTGCTTAAATATTAGTAAGTCTCTAGTTGATTTTGCTTTTTGATTAACGAGCACCATAGCTTGATTGCCCCAAGTGGCCATGCCTGTTTCGGGGTCGTAGACGCCTCTATAACCAACTTGCTCTATTAGCCAACCGGCGGCCAATTTGTATTTTCCTTCGCCGACGTCCCAGGCAACAACCCCAGGAAACTTAGTCTGGATAGTCTTAAACTCAGCGGCGCTTACTATAGGATTTGAGAAGAATGATCCAGAATTTGCTACTTCTGCAGGGTCCGGCATCTTACTTCTACGTATTGCCATTACAGCATTTCTTATAGTTTCGGGGCTGTATTCCAGGATGTTATTAGTTTTAACGTAGTCCTCTAATGCTTGGTAAAATGGCCTAACCATCGTGGACCTAGTTAAGTGCATAGTTATACCTGTTATAAAGAACCTGTGTTTGTCTTCGTTTTTGAATCTACTAGTTCTATATCCGAAGCGGCAATCTATTTTAGGGATGCTAACAAAGCTTTTTGACTGACGATCATAGGCCTCAACGCTTACTAGCGTGTCGGCTATTTCTTGACCATAGGCGCCAACGTTTTGAATTGGTGTTGCGCCAACAGTACCTGGTATAAGTGACATCGCCTCTATTCCGCTAAGTCCTGATTTGGTGGTCCTGGCCACGACACTATCCCAGTTTTCGCCACTACCAACAGTCACATAGCTATTAAAGTCATTTTCTTTAAATTCATCATAATATTTAATCTTGCAAACAATAACAACGCCTCGAAATCCGCCATCGCTCCAGATTATGTTGCTGCCGTTACCAATCATCACTACGGGAAGGTTATTATCGTCGGCAAAACTAACAGCTTCAGCTACTTGTTCGCGTTTTGTGACCTCAACTAAATAGGCTGCCGGCCCGCCAAGTCGCATAGTAGAGTGTTTAGCTAATGATACATCTCGTTTGAATTTCATAGTCTGATTATATTATACCTGCTTTTGCTTGCAATCAGACTAAGACAACGCGTATTATTATTTTAATGGGGAAAGAAAACATACAAAGACAGCCTTTTAAGGTTTTGGGCGGACGTCTCAAATACAGCAGGGAACAGCGTCACGAAAGTTTGGACGAAGTTTCAGGAGCCGTTGAGATTGATTCTGAAGTGCTCCAAAAGTTTGAGATTGGCGAGAGCCGTCCAAGCGAAGAGATATTATTGCTACTTATAAGTCATTTTGAAATAGGCGAAGAAGAGTCTGCTGATTTATGGGAGTTGGCTGGATATTCCGAAGAGACAGACGGCGTAAGTGGCTCAGTTTTTGAAAGTAACGAGAATATGAGACAGTCAGCTTTTGTTTTGCCGATGGACATTCGTGTAGTTTATACCGATATGGTGCATGTAATGGTCAATAACTACGGTGTTGTTATGAACTTTATCCAGAACTCAGGTCCAAATAACCAGCCATTAGCCGTAGCAAGAGTTGGTATGAGCCGAGAGCACGCCAAGAGTGTGATACAGATATTGCAGCAAACTTTAGACCAAGCCGACCAACCAGATGTGCAGAAAAAACTAACTGAACCAAGAAAAGTTAATAACAAAAAAACTCAAAGCTAGTACAATTAGGACAAATGAAAAACTTACTCTTAGAAAAAATACGATTAACTCAGTACTTCGTGGTTCTGTTTATAGCATACGGATTTGCCGTAATATTGCTGCCAAGTATAAAGTTCTCAAGCGGTGCATTGACTCTCTTCTCAGTTAACTCATTTTTATATGGATTTTATATTGCACCAATATTAACAGGCCAAAAGGGTCGCATCGAGGAACTTCATAGAACAGTACGAGCAGAAGCCAATGCAATGTTTGGTATGATAATTGGTCTCAAGAAATTACCTGCAAGCCTTCGTAATGACATACAGAGTATGTTTACAGATTATATGAAAGCTGTAATCAAGGAGCATAAATCAGGTCAAGGGGAGTCAAATTACGAAGAATTAATAACCTATTGTTTGCAGTATAAAGGCGATCATCAAGAAGATGTCGATAAGTTGCTGGATAAGTTGGTCGCTAATCAGATCAACAGAACCAATTTTGCTATGCAGATGAGCAACAAAGTTTTTAGTAACGAATGGTTTATCATGCTGGTTTTATTTAGCATAACTGAATCGTTTGTTTTGTTGATTGACTCTGGTAGTGGTCTGTTCTATCAAGTTTTATCGGCACTTCTATGTACTGGGTTGAGTATGCTGTTGTTGATTTTAGTTAAGCTGTCGACACTTACTCACAAAAAAGCTAAGCAAATATGGTTGCCATATCAGAAGCTTGTAGATAGTCATTTCTATCGTATAGATTAAAAATACACTCTCTCTGTTATAATGTTTTAGTTAATCTGTAAAATAATTTTGCGCCCGTAGCTCAGTGGATAGAGCATCTGTCTTCGGAACAGAGGGTCGGCGGTTCGAATCTGTCCGGGCGCACCAAATAAAACACCCAGTTCATCTGGGTTTTTTATTTGGCTTTCTCAGGACAGATTTGAACCGTCGACCTCGACAGCTTTAGCTGGCGAAAGTCGGTGGTTCGGTCATCAGTAATAGGCCCCAGCGAAGCGGGCGCCTTGATTGATGTGCGCTAACTGTCCGGGCGCACCAAATAAAACACCCAGTTCATCTGGGTTTTTTATTTGGCA
>CALREK010000050.1:0-4568 GCA_943355165.1 uncultured Saccharimonas sp. (SeqCode)
GCTATATTGAGAGTTTCTTTGTCGTCAAGAATAGTACCAACTCGGAATAAATCTTCTCTCAATACCGTTTCAGCATACTCGCTTTGATTATTCTCAAACTCATCAAGTACGCCGTGCATTGCTATAGGCCATCTAATATCATAAACATCTGGAATTTCGTTTGGCTCAGACTCCATGTTTATTAACGACTAGTGACCTTCACCATTGCGTGTCTTATTATTTCATCACCAACCTTGTAGCCAGCTTGTAATTCTTCTGTCACTACTTCCGTATCACCCTCACCTTCTTCCATGCTAATTGCTTCGTGAAGTTCTGGGTTAAAATGCTCGCCAACTGTTTTAATGCGTTCGACGCCAATCTTTACCATCGTATCTTCAAACTGCTTAACTACACCTTGGACGCCTTTAATGTAGTCATTGTCGGCCAATTCTTTTGGCACATTTTTTAGGGCTCTCTCAAAATTATCAATTACCGGCAAAAGTTCTTTTACTATTAGCGACTTATAAAATCCACCCAATTTAATCCGATCTTCTTCCGCTCTACGTCGTACGTTCATCGCATCGGCTCTTTCGCGCAACAAAGCTTCTGTCAGTTCAGCTATTTGAACTTCGTGCTCGTTTACGACAGGCTCAATTATATCTGCAATATCTTTTTTAACTTTACTCATACATCGACTCCTCTAGTGTTTTACCTGCTCGTTCAACTAAACTCATTACATCACGATAACTTTGGCGCGTAGGGCCAAGTACACCTATAAAACTACGATCGCTAAAAGGACTTCTGAATTTACTAATTATCAAACTGCAGCCACTGTTGCGACCAATAGGATTCTCAGCTCCTATGTATACGCTGAGTGCTTCGTTGGGAGCAGCTTCTCTAAGCCATGGTTCAAGATTGTCTAATAGTCGCGCCACTTCCTGAACTTGAGCAGGATGAATAAATTCTGGTTGACCAAATAAGTTACTAAGGCCGCTCATATAAAGCTGATTACCAATGGTTCCAAGACCTAGATTATGAGTTAGCTCAACTAGCGTATCGACTGTATTACGGATAACTCGTTCTGGCATTCCTCCGTTATTAGTTCTTGCCGCCAATGCTCTTTCTACGCGAGGATTAGGAGTCTTTACAGATTCGCCACCAACCTGATTAACATAAAATCTATAACCTTTATCGGTTGGAACACGTCCTGCACTTGTGTGTGGCTGCGATATAAAGCCTAGCTCTTCAAGGTTGGCCATTTCAGCTCTAACGGTAGCGCTAGAAACATTAAAAAGCTTAGCCAAGAGACTTGAGCCGACTGGGCTAGCCACCTCAGCATACTGTTCGATTATGGCATCAAGGATTTGAATTTGTCGTTCAGTCATAATTAAGCATTATACTTTTTTAGCACTTAAGTAACAAGAGTGCCAGCCAGGTAACTCTGAACATCACCTAGCAAATGTACGGCGTAGTCCCTAGCTTTCTGCTCCTTGTCGGAGTCAAGAACATCGTGCATGAAATATTCATTCAATAGATTAGTACAGGCGTGAAACTCATCATTTATTACAAGTTTGTAGAATGGTTCTTTAAGAGCACGGTCAATTTCTTCCAAAGCGCTTTGTAGTCTAATTCGTACTTCATCTTCAGGCATATGACCACGACCGCGTAATCTCTGCATCCAAACATCAAAAGACGGAGGAAGAATAAACACAATTTTAGCGTCTGGCTTAATTCCATGTATAGTTGTTGCGCCGTCTGGAGTGACCTCGTTTATAGCGATCTTGCCTGCTCGATTAGCATTATTGAGCTCTCTGATACTTGCTCCAGAAACCTGTTGACCATGTACTATTGCCGCTTCAAGATACATACCAGTTTTTAAATCGTGCAGATAATCTTCTTCATTTCTAAAGAAATACTCGACACCCTCTTGCTCCCAAACACCATTATTTTGACGTTTAGGCCTAGTGGTGTCTGAAACCATATAGTGATAATCACCAGATTTTAGTAGTTCGTTGATTATGGTGTTACGGCCAGAAGAAGTAGTGCCAACTAACAATACTAAGCGTGTTTTACTCAGTATTTCTTGAGCTTCAACACTCGGATGATAGCCCTCTAACAGTTCTTGAAATTCAGATAAAAGTTTTAATTTTGGTCGTTCCATATACTATTATTAGCAGATTTTGACCAAAAAAGCAAAGAACGTAAGAAGTTAATCGCGCTTTAGCATGACAGTAAACGCTTCTGCCGGAATCTCTACTTTTCCAAAACGTTTCATTCGTTTCTTGCCCTTAGCCTGCTTAGCTAAAACTTTCTTTTTGCGCGAAACGTCACCACCATATAATCCTGTCGTAACATCTTTTCGATAAGCGCTAATATCTTCTCGAGCGATAAATCTACCACCGATGGCTGCCTGCAATGATACTTGGAAGTTTTGGCGAGGAATCACTTCTTTTAATTTAGATACGACATCACGGCCAACGCGCATAGATTCTGTACGGTGTAGCATAATACTTAGTGCATCCACCTTTTCTCCAGAAACATAGAAGTCAACCTTGACCAAATCTTCACCACGATAATCATCAAGCTCGTAATTAAAGGATCCGTAGCCGCTAGTTACACTTTTTAGTTGATCATAAAAATCGGTTAGCAAGTTAGCCAGTGGAGCCTCGAAACTAATTAAAGCTAACTGCGCATCAACATAAGATAAGTTTTTCTGTATGCCGCGCTTGCTTATTATCAACTGAATAACTGCTCCAACGTAATCTTTAGGAACGACTACTTCGCCCTTTATCCAAGGTTCGCGAATTTCAAGAATATTTGCAGGATCAGGCAAGTCGGCTGCAGATTTAATATCAAGTTCTTCGCCATTCATTAAACTAATCTCATAATCAGTAGACGGATTAGTAACGACCAAATCTAGATTATATTCTCGTTCTAATCTTTCACGGACGATATCCATATGTAGTAATCCCAAAAACCCAATCCTTACTCCAAAACCTAGTACAGCAGAATTTTCTGGGGTAAATTGTAGGGCCGAATCGCTTAGTGATAGCTTTTCGATGGCATCTTTAAGCTCTTGATAATATTCATTACTTTGAGGGAAGAAGCCGGCGTAAACAAAAGGCTTAACTTCTTTATAGCCTGGCAAATAATCCGAAGCAGGATTATTAGTAAGAGTCACCGTATCACCAACACGAGCCTCACGAGTGCTCTTAAGGTTTGTAACGATGTAGCCAATTTCGCCCGCCTGTAAACTACCAAGAACTGACATGTCGGGCTTCAACATTCCTACTTCCAGGGCGATGCCTTTTGCTCCAGTTGCCATCATAGTGACTTGGTCGTTTTTGCTTATCGCTCCATCGACGACACGCACATACAAAACCACACCTCGATAATCATCATAATAACTGTCAAAAATTAAAGCTGTCGTAGGGGCGGTAGCATTGCCACTTGGGCACGGAATATCAGTAACGACACACTCAAGAACAGCTTCAATTCCTATTCCTGTCTTGGCGCTAATCAATAAAATATCTTCTGGCCTACAACCAAGTAAACCAACAACTTCTGCCGTAACTCGCGGCACATCTGCGGCCGGTAAATCAATTTTATTCAATACTGGGATGATAGTCAGGTCGGCTGCGAGCGCCAAATATACATTGGCTAAAGTCTGAGCCTGAATGCCCTGAGAAGCATCAACAATTAATAACGCACCCTCACAAGCCTCAAGACTACGCGAAACTTCGTAACTAAAATCAACATGCCCAGGAGTATCTATCAAGTTCAGCTCGTAATCCTTATAGGCCATACGAACAGGAGCTAATTTTATTGTAATTCCCTTTTCGCGCTCTAAATCCATACGATCAAGTAGTTGCGCTTTCATGTTTCTTTTCTCGACAGTTCCAGTAATTTCCAATAATCTATCGGCCAAAGTAGATTTACCATGGTCAATATGTGCGATTATACAAAAGTTTCTGATGTGGTCTTGTTTCATGCAATAAGCAGTATAACAGAGGTGGGAGTATTAACCAATCTATTGTTATTATCTGATTTATAAATACATAGCTTGGTGCTAATCGTTTAGCCTTGGTAGTCTACTCGAACAGGCTTCATTATAAACTGGCCAATTCTACGCAATACTGGTCGCGGCTCGTCCAAACCAAATAGTAGCGACATGCCGACATGTACCAAAATTGTTGAGCCTGCGATTGCACCAAATTTAAAACCTAAAGTTACAAAACCTCTGTCCGCCAACTGCAACGGCAATATTGTCACCATCACAAATGCCGTCATCACACTAAATCCTGTTACAGAAACAATTCTTATTACAGATCCCCAGAAAGCTCGGTTAAGAATGTATTTATCGCGCACTACCATTATTATGAACAACAATAAAACTTCAACTGCAGCAGTTGTAGATTGTGCGAGAGCTAGTCCTGCCGATCCATATGCAGTTGGACGAGCCAAATTAAATACTAAAATTACGTTCACACCAATAGCGAACAAAGAAACTAATAATGGAGTTTTGGTATCTTTTTGTGCATAGAAATATCGCGACACGATACTATAAACGATCCGGAAAAAGATAGCGA
>CALREK010000051.1:0-4308 GCA_943355165.1 uncultured Saccharimonas sp. (SeqCode)
TCGAGGCGGGAATCCTATACCAAATTCTTCAACTTCTAC
The DNA here is from genome assembly GCA_943355165.1 of uncultured Saccharimonas sp. (SeqCode). Lineage (GTDB taxonomy): Bacteria > Patescibacteriota > Saccharimonadia > Saccharimonadales > AQU-01 > CALRGT01. The sequence goes on from CALREK010000051.1 coordinate 40, forward strand.
TCCGTTACGACGAGCAACTATAAAATGCCCAAATTCGTGAACGACAACTAACGCCACGAACATAATTAACCCAAAAATCAGTAGAAGCAATGACATTACATTAATTATACACTGAGTTTGGCAACTAGTCGCTCAAATCTAATCGTTAGCTGTATTGATAAGTTAAATTGACCATAAATCATTTATTTTGACATTGTAGCGCCAATGACAAATGGTAAATGGTAAATTAATGTATCAATGCCAAATGCATCAATGTTAAATTGTCCCACCCTATACCGTCATGATCTCCTGCTCTTTTGCACGAGACAAAGTGTCTACCTCTGATTTCGAAGAATTCATGCCGTCATCAACTTGTTTTTCAAGGCGCTTTGCATCATCTTCTCCGACAAGTTTGTCCTTTTTCATTTGGTCGATTTCTTTAAGTACATCATGTCGAACGCCACGCAAACTAATCATGCAATCTTCTGCTTTTTCTCCGAGCTGTTTAACAATTTGTTGGCGTCGTTCAGTTGTTAGCGGAGGAACAGGAACTCGTACGACTCGTCCATCGTCACTAGGATTCATACCAAGACTAGGATTATCGCGTATAGCAGCGGCAATAGCTTGAATGTTAGAAGGATCGAAAGGTGTTATCTGTAATAATTGAGCTTCTGGAGCAGATACTGTTGCAACCTGAATAAGCGGCATTGGCGTGCCGTAGGCAGTTACCGTTACTCCGTCGAGCATTGTTGGATGAGCTCGCCCAGTTCGCAGTTTCTTAATTTCTTCTTGAAAATGATTTAGCGCGGCAGTCATTTTAGTTTTTGCGCTATCTACTACGCTTGATGGATTCATGTATTACCCCTGTGTTAATTGATTTGCTTTGCTGGTCTAATTATAACCCACATCGGGCCACAATCGACCTTTTAACTAGTGTACGACGAGCCATAAACAGCGTAACGAGCAATAACAGGTGTGACGATTACGCACTCGTCACTTAACTTCTTGCCTATACAATTAGCCACAATACTAGCAATATTGCTGCTAACTTCTGAATTAGCCATGATGTCTGCTGATCTTGGCTGTTCTATCATGTTCGGGTCGTCGCTCAAGGTCTCAATACGAGTCTTTATGGCTGACTGTTCCGAACAGCTATAATTTAATTCACGAATAGGACATCGCTCGCAACTATTCATTTTGTTTGATCCTATTACCATCCCACTTAATCTCCTTATGAGGCCTGGCTATATTGTGCAGACATAGCAACACTCAATCCTCGCCTGTCTAACTCTTGCCTTGCGTCGTCTACATCGTATTTATTAACACCTTGGTCGTATATTGTAGTGGCTATCTCTACGAGAACAACGGGATCTAATCCAGCACGCGAAAAGCCAACATCTCGCACTTTAGGCACCCAGCCTGTATGTAGAATCTCAGAAATTCCATCACGCAAACATTCTGCCTTCAAGGCACAGGAACCACAAATCTTAGCCTTTTCTATTCTGGCATTTTTAGTATTGTCTAGCCTAAAAGTTTCAGCATTTTTTGGAGTTGCGCAATTAGGCTCAACACCAAGAGATCTCTTTTTGTTTAGTTCGCTAAAGTATGGCACTGCCTCTCTATGATCTTTTGTAAGAGTATCGGAATTACCTAGTTGATTATTTGGAAATCCCATTTTGATTAACTAAGCTAATTCTCCAAGTGCAATCCGGTTAAAGCGTCTAACGACAATGTTTTCACCAAGTACGGCAATTGATTCTTTAATACGATCTTCGACTGTTTGGTCTGGATTCTTAATATATGGCTGGTCTAGCAAACATTTTTCTGCAAAATACTTCTTAAGCATACCTTCAACTATCTGTGCAACCATTTTTTCGGGCTTGCCGTCAGCTTTAGTTTTTTCGGTAAATTCTTGTTCGGCCTTAGCTCGAGCTTCAGCTGGTACAGCATCGTTGCTAACAAACTCTGGGTTACTAGCGGCAATATGCATGGCTAGATCTTTTACTAGATCGCTAAAAATTTCGTTACGGGCAACAAAGTCTGTTTCGCAGTTAACTTCAATCAAGACACCAATGCGTCCATCGTGATTATAAGTTCCAACTACACCGGCACGTGCTTCACGCTCACCACGCTTCTCAGCCTTGGTTATACCTTTTTTACGCATAGCTTCTAGAGCTTTATCGAAGTCCCACTTGGCTTCTTCTAGTGCTGCTTTAGCATCAGTTAGTCCAACGCCAGTTAATGCTTTCAATCTTTTGATGTCATCTATGTTCATCTTCTATTCCTTTTATTAATCTATTTACTTTTTAGAATTTAGCTTAGAGAATTTCTTGGTCAGGCATGACCTTAACTTCAGTTTCAATACCGAGCTGAGCAAGACGACGCATATAAGCATCGTTTAATCTTGGGTCAGACTCTCGTAATCTGTCAGTTATATGTCTAGACATATCGATACCAGCCGGTGGCGTAGCATCGAATTGACTGTAACTTCTAAATAACTTTCCGTCGTTAAGTTCTGACATTTAGGCTTTCTCGCTCTTTTCAACTGGTGCTTCTGCAACTTCTGTCTTGTCGACAACTGGAGCTTTGATTTTAGAACGACCTAGTTCGATAGCCTGCTGAACATAATCAGCAATAAGTTGTAATGTCTTAATGGCGTCGTCGTTTGAAGGAATTGGGAAGTCGATCAAACTTGGATCAGCGTTAGTATCGACGATACCGATAGTCTTAAGCCCTAGTTTAGTAGCTTCTTTGTGAGCGGTGTGCTCGTGAGTAATATCAAACATAAACACAGCACCAACGCGTGACGCCATTTCTTTTACGCCACCATAAAGGTAGTTCATGTGGTCGATTTCTTCTTGGTAACGCTGAATCTCTAGTTTGTTATATTTAGCAGATAGATCACCTGAAGCCATGTTTGCCTCAAGATCTTTAAGATGCTTGATTCGTCCACCAATAGTCTTCTGGTTTGTTAGCAATCCACCCAACCATCGCTCGTTTACGTATGGCATTTTAGTTGCTTCGGCCAAAGCCTTAACAATATCCTTAGACTGGCGCTTAGTACCAACAAATAGAATCTGTCGACCCTGGCTAGCAGTTTGAGTAATAAATTCTAAAGCTGAATCAAGTGCCGCAACCGTCTGAGTAAGATCGATAATGTGGCTACCGTTTCGCTTAGAGTGAATAAAAGGCGCCATCTTAGGGTGCCAACGACTTGTTTTGTGACCGAAATGAGCTCCGGCTTCTAATAATTTTTTGATATCTACTTCAACAGCATTATTTGCCATATAGTAAATCCTTTCTCTTCGTAAGGAGCTAACCCGAGCGTCCCTACATAGGATGACTCAGGAGGATTACTGCCCCAAACTGATTAATTAATTGTGGACATATTGTAACAGATGACGACTCTCTTAGCAATACCGCTTGACCAGATACCAACAGATGTGTATACTACTTTGGATATGAAAAAAGATATTCACCCAGATAATTACCGCCCAGTGGTCTTCCAGGACCTCAACAACAACACCACAGTATTAACGCGCTCAACAGTTGCAACTGAAGAGACGATTAAACTAGAGGGCGTTGAATACCCATTACTAAAAGTTCACATTACTAGCTCTAGCCACCCCTTCTTCACCGGCGAAGAACGCATCGTTGACATCGAAGGTCGCGTCGACAAGTTCAAAGCCCGTGCAGCTGCTGGTCAGGCTGCTCGTGACAAGCGAACAACTGCTGCCAAGAAATTAGCTACCCGCAAAGAGTCACAAGACGACAAAAAAGCCGAAAAGTCAGCACCAAAAGCCGACAAATAACTACTAGAATTTAATTAATCACCGAAAATACCAAATTTTCGGTGATTTTTATATATACTAAGGATTATCAGTTATGGAAACTAAAGAACAAAGCTTACGCCAAGAATATCAGGAACTCGAGTCACGATTGAGCGACCCGTCTATTTTTAGTAGCAAAGATTATCCTAAACTAGCCAAACGCAAAGACGCTGTCGAAAAAATCTTGAGCTTGTTCGACGACAAAAAAGCCCAAGACGAAGCTATCAAATTTGCCCGTGAGCACCTTAGCGATCCAGACATGGCCGAACTAGCTGCTATGGAACTAGAAGAAGTTACCCCTAAACTAGCGGAAACTATCGCCAAACTTGAAGAAGCCTTAACTCCAAAAGATCCTAACGACGAAAAAGACGCTATTATCGAAATTCGTGCTGCAGCTGGTGGCGACGAGGCCAGCCTGTTCGCCGGTGAACTTTATAGAATGTATGTACGCTGGACAGAA
>CALREK010000052.1:0-4119 GCA_943355165.1 uncultured Saccharimonas sp. (SeqCode)
CAATAATGGCACTAACAACACAACCATACAAAGGCACACGGGATTTCTATCCTGACGAAAAGCGCACACAAAACTATATTTTTGGAGTGATGCGCTCTGTTTCTGAGCGCTTTGGCTATGAAGAATATGACGCGCCAATACTTGAGCCTATAGAACTTTACCAGGCTAAGAGTGGTGCAGAGATCGTCAGCGAACAGACATATTTATTTACTGATCGTGGTGGCCGCCAGGTTGCGATTCGCCCCGAAATGACGCCTACTGTAAGCCGTATGGTAGCCGGCCGCCGACAAGAGCTTGGATATCCGCTACGTTGGTACAGTATCCCTAATCTTATGCGCTACGAAAGACCGCAGCGTGGCAGACTACGTGAGCACTGGCAATTAAATGTAGATATATTTGGTGTTAAAGGACTAGAGGCGGAGCACGAAATTATAGCTTTGGCCGACGCAGTTATGCAGGGCTATGGAGCAAAACGGGACATGTACACTGTTAAGCTCAACAGTCGAAAGTTGATGGACTATTTGTTGGCAGACTATTTAGGTTTTGACGCCGAGCAGTCAACACGAATCGCAAAAATTATTGACCATATGCATAAAGTTTCTACAGAAGTATTCCAAAAAGAAATTGATGATGTTTTAAGCGACTCACAACGGAGTAACAACACCGGGCAAAAGCTTGTTGATTTGTTGAGTGTTAAGTCCCTAGACCAATTACCGTCTGAAGTTGCCGACAACACAGTAGCTGTTGAGTTGCAGAAATTATTAGATCTTTTGCAGTCATCTGGTATCACCAATGTCGTCTTCGATATTACGATCATGCGAGGCTTTGATTATTACACCGATATTGTTTTTGAAGTAATGGACACTGACCCAGAAAACAATCGTTCAATGTTTGGTGGTGGTCGTTACGACGGTTTAGTTGGATTATTTGGTGTTGAGCCAGTCCCAACAGTTGGTTTTGGAATGGGTGATGTGACTATCGCTAACTTTTTGACTAGTCATAGCCTCATGCCGGAGCTAAAAGTCGTTACAGATGTTTATGTTGTGCTAGTCGGTGATGTTTATAGCCACGCTCAAGCTACAATTGCTAGTTTGCGAAGTCAGGGCCTAAATGTGGCTGTCGACACATCTGGTCGTAAGCCTGGAGATCAAATCAAGAACGCAGTAAAGAAGAACATTAATTTCGTCTTATTTATTGGTGACAAAGAACTAGCAGACGGCAAATTTAGTCTTAAGAATTTAGCTGATGGTCAAGAATCAAATATTTCGGTAGAAGAAGTTGCCAGCGCAGTAAAAACCTACCACCAAAGCAAATGACCGCTACAAACCATGTCGTAACTGGTGCGCTTATTGCTGCTACTATCACCAACCCAGTAATTTGCCTGCCTTTGGCATTGTTGTCGCACTTGGTACTTGATTCGATTCCACATTTTGGAGTTGATCCTGAAGATTTAAAGGTGTTTTTGCCAGTCCTTCTGACAGATATAGCCTTAGCATCCTGCGTATTGTTGGCCCTTATATTCACTCAACCCGCTGGCTATATTTTGATGATAGCTGGAGCGATTGTCGCTGCTAGCCCAGACCTATTATCTATATGGTTTTTTGTCAGTGTATTAAAAAAACGCAAACATAAATATGGTGCTGTGCAGCGATTTTTGCAGAAAATACAGTGGAGCGAAACTGTCAGAGGCTTAGCTGTTGAAGTGGTTTGGTTTGGTTTTATTGGCGCTTTATTGCTACAAAAAATTCATTAGGCTAGAAAAAGGTATTAAATATTGGTACAATCTTCAGTCATGCGTATAAACAAATCAATCGACTCCGAAACTAAAATCACATTAACCATAACAGCTGACGAAGCTTTCTTGGCAAAAACCAAAGATCACACTCTTCGACATATGGCACGAGACATGAAGATACCTGGCTTTCGTGCTGGTAAAGCGCCTCTTGCAATTGTCGAGAAGCAAGTTGATTCAAATATGTTGCAATCTGACTTTTTGGACGAAGCAATTAACCGACTATACACTGATGCAATTAAGGCTGAAGGCTTGCGTCCTGTCGCTAATCCAGAAGTTTCACTAAAGAAGTTCGTACCTTTTACGGTACTAGAATTTGAGGCTAAGGTAGAAGTTCTTGGTGAAATTAAGCTTGCTGACTACAAAAAGATCAAAAAAGCGCTAAAAGTTGTTGCAGTAACTGCCGAGGATGTAAATCTAATTATTAACAACTTGCAGACTAGACTGGCCGAGAAATCTGAAGTTAAGCGAGCCTCAAAGGATGGCGACGAAGTTATCATCGACTTTACTGGCGTAGACGCTAAAGGCGTACATATTGCCGGGGCTGAAGCCAAGGATTATCCACTAACTATTGGTAGCAACAGTTTGATTCCTGGATTCGAACCAGAACTTATCGGCTTAAAAGCTGGCGAAGAAAAGACTTTTGATATCGTATTCCCAAAGGATTATCAGGCAAAAGCATTGGCAGGGACAAAAGTTACCTTTACAACCACTGTACATACAGTCAACGAACTTAAATTACCAAAAGCTGACGACGATTTTGCAAGTAAAGCTGGACCTTTTGAAACTCTTAAAGCACTCAAAGATGATATCAAGAAGCAATTGACATTTGAGCGCGAAGCAGACGCCCAAAAGAATCTCGAAAACGAACTACTTGCAGAAATTACCGCTAAGTCAAAAGTTACTATTCCGCAAACAATGATAGAAGATCAAGTACAACGCACAGAGGACGAAGAGCGCAAAAACCTATTGTATCGTGGTCAAACATGGCAAGAACATTTGGCTGAAGAGGGCGTTAGCGAAGAGCAACATCGTGCTCAGAATCGACCAGCAGCCGAAGAATCTATTAAAACTGGCCTAGTATTAGCCGAAATAGCCGAGCTAGAAAAGATAACCTTTACTCCTGACGAAGTAGATATCAGAATAGAACTGCTAAAAGGCCAATATACTGACCCAGCAATGCGTGAACAGCTGACATCACCAGATAACCGCCGCGACATTGAAGGCCGTATCATGACAGAAAAAACTGTTGATGCTATCGTTGCCTACGCTCTTACAAAGTAGTAAAAAAATTAGCACTCACTATTGACGAGTGCTAATTCGGTCTGTACAATTTTTACTATGAGCGAACTACTTACACCCACTAAATCTGCACTAATACCGACTGTTATTGAAGGTGAAGGACGAATGGAGCGCGCCTACGATATTTATAGCCGCTTACTACGCGACAGAATTATATTTTTGGGCGAAGATGTTAACGAGCATACCGCCAACTTGATTGTTGCGCAGCTATTATTCCTGGACAACGAGAGTAACGACAAAGACATATTCTTATATATTAATAGCCCCGGTGGTAGTGTTTACGACGCCCTAGCCATTTATGACACTATGCAATATGTTAAGAGCGACATCCAGACTGTCGGCATTGGCGTACAGGCCAGCGCAGCGGCATTCTTGCTAAGTAGTGGCACCAAGGGCAAGCGCACGATATTGCCAAACTCAACTGTTATGATCCACCAGCCATCAAGCGGCACTAGAGGTAAAGTAACGGATATGGAAATCGACCTCAAAGAATCTCTTCGTATTAAACACCGTCTAAATGAAATAATGGCTCGTAATACTGGCCAAACATTTAAGAAAATTACCGAAGATATGGAACGCGATTATTGGATGACAGCCGAAGACGCCAAAAAATATGGCGTAGTTGATAAGGTTATAAGCAATTAAGACAAAATTGACGCATTGATACTTTGATCATTGACTCATTAATTTATCAATTTGCATTTATCATTGAAGCTAAAATGACAAAATGACCAAATGTCTAAATAAATGCCAAATGCTAAATGATAAATTAATGTATAAATGTATCAATGACAAAATGAATAAATTGATATATATCCTTGACTCAAGGTTGATTGTTAGCTAAGCTATAAGATAAGAAGTAGTATAAGTAAGTACGTGCACTTATTTCTGATCAGTTATCGTGCACCAAAAAGCCGACTTAGTAATCTTCGCGCTACAAATATAAAACCAAAAAGTTCTCTATTCGGGCACCGAAAAATTATAAATAACACTAAGTTTAAGGTTAAGCAGGGAGTACTTTATTA
>CALREK010000053.1:0-4105 GCA_943355165.1 uncultured Saccharimonas sp. (SeqCode)
GCGACGACAGTAGTGCTTGGTGTTAATGAGGATAAATTAGAGACGGCAGAAGATATAATCTCTAACGCTTCGTGTACAACCAACTGTATTACGCCGGTAGCAGCTGTTATCGAGAATGCTTTTGGTATTGAGAAAGCCATGATGACGACAGTTCACAGTTATACTGCTAGTCAAAAACTGCAAGATGCACCTTCAAAAGATTTACGTGAAGGTCGCAACGCTGCTGAAAATATCGTGCCAACTACGACAGGCGCTTCCAAGGCAGCGGCTCTTGCTCTACCGGCTCTGGCAGGTATATTTGGTGGTCTGAGCGTGCGTGTACCGACCCCGGTTGTGTCACTTAGCGATTTTGTCATCATCACTAAGCGCGACGTCACAGTTGAAGAAGTTAACGAAGTATTTAAAAAAGCTGCTAAAGAACCATTTTACCAAGGAATACTTGAAGTAACTGAGGAAGAACTTGTTTCGAGTGATTTTATTGGCAACAGTCATTCAGCCATCGTCGACTTAAACTTAACGGCCGTGGTTGCCGGTAATATGTTAAAAGTTGTCGCTTGGTATGACAACGAATGGGGCTATAGTAACCGATTAGTAGAAGTAGTTGCTGACACAGGCCGCATACTCAATAAAGGAAAATAAATGCATATTTATATAGGTGCTGATCATCGTGGCTTTGAACTAAAAAAAGTTATTAAAGACTTTTTGTTGTCTCAAAACTATTCTGTCACTGATGTTGGTGACGAACGTATGGACCCCGACGATGATTATCCTCAGTTCGCTGGGCGATGCGCTACGGCTGTACTTGGTAGTAGCGACAAAGATGCCAGAGGTATTTTGATATGTAGTAGCGGTCAAGGAATGTGCATCTCTGCTAACCGATATAAAGGCATAAGAGCCGCGCTTGGTCACAATATCGAGGCAGCACGCTCATCTCGTAACGACGATGACACAAATGTTTTGTGTTTGCCGGCTGAACTTGCCGAGAACCGTGCATGGGAGGATATTGTTCTGGCATTCCTGGACACTCACTTTGCTGCATCTGCCCGATTTATGAGACGCAATAAAGCTATGGATGAGCTAGGTAATTAAATGGCAGTCATATGCCCAACGGTAACAACTGATGACCCGCATGTATTTCGCCAACAAGTAGAAAAGGTTGCGGCTTTCGCCAATCGTATACATATCGACTTAGCTGACGGTGTGCTGGCGCCCATTAAGCTATTGTCTATTGATAAGTTGTGGATTCCAGGTGATCTAATTGTAGATATTCATCTCATGTATCAAGATCCTGCTAGCGTGGTTGATAAAATAGTTGAATTAAAGCCGAACCTATTAGTGTTTCACGCCGAGGCCGATGGAAACTTTGCTGAAATCGCCTCAAAATTGAAATCTGCTGGGGTAAAAGTTGGCCTGGCGCTATTAGCATCTACAGAAGTTGATACCATCAAGGATGTCATTGATTCCGTTGACCATGTGTTAGTTTTTAGCGGTAATCTTGGATATTTTGGAGGTACAGCTGATCTTGAACTTCTAGATAAGGTTAGTGACCTCAAGCAATTAAAGCCAGAGTTGGAAGTCGGTTGGGACGGTGGCATTAACGACTATAACGCAAAAGGTTTGACCCAAGGCGGAGTAGACGTACTAAACGTCGGTGGTTATATTCAAAAATCAGAGCATCCCGAAAAAGCTTATGCTACACTTATGGAGGCGATAAAGAAGTAGAATTGATGAAAATGACCCAAAAACTAACAATTACTGAACTAGAGACAATAGCTAATAATATTCGCATTGATATTATTAAGATGCTAGAACGCGCCGGCAGTGGTCATAGCGCTGGTCCGATGGATTTAGCAGACATTTTTACTGCTCTATATTTTGATATTCTAAAACACGATCCTAAGAAACCAGACTGGGACCAACGTGATATTTTATTACTAAGCAACGGACACTGCGTGCCGGTGCTGTATGCCACTATGGCTCAGGCTGGATATTTCGAACGTGAAGAACTTATGACTTTACGAAAGTTCGGCTCTAGACTTCAAGGTCATCCTGAGCGGACTCGGTTACCTGGCCTAGAAAACACTAGCGGTCCACTTGGTTGTGGTTTGAGTCAGGCCGCCGGTATGGCCTTGGCTATGAGGATGAATCGCCAATTGCATCGTTATATTTATGTAGTTATGGGTGATGGTGAGCAGAACGAAGGCAATGTCTGGGAAGCTGCCATGCTAGTGTCTAAATATAAGCTCAATAATGTAATAGCTATAACTGACCGCAATAATATACAAATTGATGGTCCGACTGAGCTAGTTATGCCGCTAGAAGATCTAAGGGCTAAGTGGGAGGCCTTCGGCTGGCATGTTATAGAGATTGACGGCAACAATATTGAAGCCTTTATTGATGCAACGGCTATGGCGCGAGCAATAGTCGAGAAGCCGGTGATGATAATTGCGCATACTGTTGCTGGCAAGGGAGTTGATTTTATGGAGTATGACTTCCATTGGCACGGTACAGCCCCTAATGCCGAACAAGCTAAATTAGCGCTACACGAGTTGCGGACACTTGGCGGTAAGATTAAATCGGAGCATGAATAATTATGACAAACTTACATCTTGTAGATAGTATGAAATTAAAAGACGTAGTTATCGAACCTATCAGAAAAGGTTTTGGCAGAGGTCTGTTAGAGGCCGGAAAGCGCAATGAAAATGTAGTTGCTGTCTGTGCCGATTTGACCGACTCGACTCAGATTAGTTTATTTGCAAAAGAATTCCCAGAAAGATTTGTTGAAGTTGGAATAGCCGAACAAAACCTCGTTACTGTTGGCTCAGGACTAGCTGCTCAAGGAAAAATTCCATTTGTTAGCAGTTACGCTGCATTTAGCCCTGGTCGTAATTGGGAGCAGATTCGTACGACCATATGCTTGAACGACCGTCCGGTGAAAATTGTTGGCTCACACGCTGGGCTATATACAGGTGCCGACGGCGCCACTCATCAAATGCTTGAAGACATCGCCCTAATGAGAGTGTTGCCCAACATGGTAGTTATCGCTCCGGGTGATTCATTGGAGGCGGAGAAGGCCACGCTAGCCATGGCCGAAGACAGCCGACCTAATTATATTCGTTTATCGCGTGAGGCAACGCCAATTATGACAACCGCAAAATCTCCTTTCGAGATTGGGAAAGCTTATGTATACACTGGCGGTACAGACGTGACTATTATTAGTACCGGCACAATGACTTATCAAGCAATGTTGGCAGCAGAAATGTTGTTTAAGGACGGCATAGACGCAGAAGTTGTCCATGTGCCGACAATTAAGCCTCTCGATAATGTAACTATTCTTGAGAGTGCTCGTAAAACCGGCTTAGTAATTACTGTTGAGGAAGCGCAGATTAACGGTGGTTTGGGTGGCGCAGTAGCAGAATTATTAGGAGAAGAATTGCCAACGCACATTAAACGACTTGGCATGAGAGATCATTTTGGTGAATCCGGTAAGCCAGAAGAGTTGTTTGAAAACTTTGGCCTAACCGCTAAGCATATAGCGCTAGCTGCACACGAAATTACTAGTAATAAGAAAGCCAGGAGTTAACATGTCATTATCTTTAGAACAAATGCAGGCTAATTGTGCTGCAGCCAGAGCTGCTATTGCCAGAGCGCGAGCTGAGCACTTTGCACTTGGCGCTTTTAATCTAGACAATCAAGAAACTCTAATTGCTGTAGTTAGGGCTGCTAAAGCCAAGAACGCTCCAGTTCTAGTCGAGGTCAGCAAGGGAGAGGTTGATGCGCTTGGGTTAGATAATGTGCGTGACATGGTAGATAACTATAAGGCCGATATTGGCGTTGAAATGTATATAAATCTCGACCATTCACCTACTGTAGAGGATGCCATTGCAGGCATAAATGCAGGATTTGAATTTATTCATATCGATATATCTCAATCTAATCACGATGCAACGGAAGACGAAATTATCGCCAAAACAAAAGAAGTTGTAGAAGCAGCCAAAAAAACTGGCGCCTTAGTAGAAAGCGAACCACATTATTTTGGTGGTGGATCAAATGTGTTTACGGAAGCTTTCGATTACGAAGAAATTAAGAAAACGTTTAGTACCCC
>CALREK010000054.1:0-4028 GCA_943355165.1 uncultured Saccharimonas sp. (SeqCode)
CATCGCCATTTGCGCCGCCCAGCATAGACACCGCACCAAGGGCTACATGGCCCCCTCCAGCACTAGAAACATCGCCATTTGCGCCGCCCAGCATAGACACCGCACCAAGCACTACAGAAGCCAGTCAAAAACAACCATCTAAAGCAGTTAAAGCAGCTAAATCGGCCATAAAATTTACGGGTCGTACTATAACTAATATTGATAAAGCTCACTCCAAAAAACTAAATGATTATGTAGAAAAAGGCGCCATCATTCAAGCAGAACGAAAGGCTACAAGATTACGCGGTCAAGCCGAAGCATTAAACTGGCAAATTAACTCGCATGAGCAAAACAGAGATAGCGCCGGAGCGGTATCTAAAAAAACTACCAGACAATTAGCCAAAACAATAAGCAGAAAAAGTAGCCTAGCAGATTGGAAGTTGGCTAATGCCAGACAAGAAGAAGCAAGAGCAGCAAGAATCCGGCACAAGTCGCAGGAATAGTCAAAACAGAGATATGCTTTAGTTCAAGCACAATCTATTCCATAGTTGGCTTTTAGCCGTTATACTAATGCTTATAGTCCACGTCACTAAGTGGGCAACGAGGATTAGTTATGGCAGTTTATGTAGTAATTCAAGATATTGAAGCCGAGGACAAGTTCCTTGGACCTTTGACGTTAAAACAATTCTTGTTCGCGGGCATTACTGCAGCATCTGGTTATCTGGGCTTCTACCTTATATCTACAGCTGTTTGGTACTTTGCTATTCCGCTGATTCCTGTCGTCATGCTGGGCGCTTTCTTAGCCTTCCCTTGGGGTAGAGACCAGCCAACTGAAGTTTGGCTATTGGCCAAGATTCGTTTCTTGTTTCGACCTAGGCGACGAGTATGGGACCAGGCTGGCGCACAGGAACTAATATCTATAACTGCTCCAAAAGGCGACAACCACCAATACGTCAACAATCTTGACCAAGACGAGGTTAGAAATAGACTCCGAATTCTAGCCAACACGATAGATAGTCGAGGCTGGGTAATAAAAAACGATACTATTAACTCTCTATATAACTCAAGGATCAATACTCAACCTCTCAGAAATTCTGACAGATTGATCGATATGGACAATATGCCTAAAGACGTCCCAGACAACTACATAGACGCTGCTGACGATATAATGGACGTTGAGAATAATCCGCTGGCCCAACAACTTGACGCTCTGATGAAGAACTCGTATCAGAGTCACGTAAAAGCTGTCATGGGGCAGATGGGGGGAGCTGCAGAAGTACCGATCGCATCCCAGCCAGTACAACCAGAGACTCAACAAGTTATTGGCATGCCAGCACCTAATTATTGGTTTATTAATGAGGGGAACTCGCCTGGAGCTAAACTCGGAGTAACAAATTCGGCATATATGCCGACAGACTCAATTAACGCTCCTTTAGTTACCGAAGAGGCGCCTTCAGTGCCAAAAACTATAGCTGAAGAGACTGCTCCTAATAGAGTAAATCCGTCTGTTGAAATTGCTAAAGCTAAGCCTATGAAACCAGCTGTTAACCCTGCTATACTTGGACTAGCCAATAATAACGATCGAGACATAGCTAGCTTGAGTCGCGAGGCTAACAATATAGAAAAACTAGCTACTGGTGAAGTCGTAATACAACTACGTTAGAAATGATTATTCAAAAACAAGAGGGTGAGCAAACTTAATAATGAAACCGTCACAACCAAGTCAACCGGCAGCAGCACCAGCAGGAGCGGGACACGCCTACGTACAAGGCTTTCAAAACCAGAAAGCTGGAGCCACTCCAGAGCCTGGCAAAGTCGACCCTAAAATGGGATTACAGCAAACTCTAGCCGTAGCTCCGAAAGTAAACCCGAATAGCACCCAAAATTCTCTAGAAATCGCCGAAATACGTGACGGTGTCGTCATATTGAACGATGGCACTTATCGTTCGGTTGTCATGGTAAAGTCTATAAACTTTGACCTGATGAGCCCTCAAGAAAAAGAGGCTGTCGAATTCAGCTATCAAGGGTTCTTAAACTCATTATACTTTCATATTCAGATTTTTATACACTCACAGAAGGTTGACCTAGGACCATATATCGCAAAACTAAGTAAAATTAGCAAAGAACATGACAATATGTTATTGGCCGTCCTTATGGAGGACTACATAACGTTTATGGATGATTTGTCACACCAAACAAATATTATGGACAAGAAGTTTTATGTGATCATACCTTACTACCCTAAAGCCGACGTACAAAAAACCCTAACCGCCACCAAGAAGTTGTTTGGCGGCATAGGAATAATGGCTACCAAGAAGCAAAATCAAAAAATCACCATCAACGAAACAGACCTTGAGGCGGCCAAGGAAGAGCTAAGAAATAGAGTACAGTCGGTATTGGGAGGCTTATTACAGTGTGGCGTGCAAGGGTTGCCACTGGACACTCAAGAACTTATTGAGCTATATTATGACGTCTACAACCCAGACACAGCTACCAGACAGCCTCTTAAGAACTTTGAGGAACTCATAGCGCCAATAGTCAGCAAGGGTGTTGGCAATGCTCCTACGCCGAATCTAGACAAGGAGATAAGATGAGCTATTTAGAACATGCAGACCTTAATCGAACTCGAACACATATAGCCAAAATTATGGTTCAAGATAAGCAATTAACAACTGGAGACTTCTAATGCTAGGAAAAAAGAAAGCACCAACAGATCCAGTAGCCCTGGCAGAGGCAAAGCGCATTCAAGAACAACAGGAAGTCACCAATGCGTTCCAGAAAGGCGTCACCGCACTACGCGATTTTATAGCTCCTAGCTCTTTAACCTTTGACAACAGCTTCTTCCACTTAGGTAATCGCTTCGCCCGAACCTTTTATGTCTACGGATATCCGCGACAGCTATTTACCGGCTGGTTAAGTAGCATGGTTAACCTTGATGAGGTCATGGACATATCTCTTTATATTTATCCAGCAAACACTCAGGTAGTACTAGAAAGTTTACGAAAAAAGGTCACACAGCTAGAGGCTGGAATACAAATTGACAACGAAAGAGGCAGAGTCCGCGATCCGGCCAAACAGGCGGCAATTATCGACGCCGAGGATATGAGGGATAAATTGCAGGTTGGTGAGGAGCGATTCTTCCGACTAGGCTTCTATTTCACAATATATGGATACAGCATGGAAGAGCTGGAATTTATAAGCCAAAAGGTAGAGACCTTACTCGGTCAACAGTTAGTTTATTCAAAGCCAGCATCCTCACAGCAAGAGCAAGGATTTAATAGCACACTACCCCAATGTTCCGACCAATTACAGATACGTCGCAACATGAACACCGGCGCGATAAGCACCAGCTTCCCATTTACAAGCGCTGACTTGAGCCAAGAGAACGGCATTCTATATGGCGTAAATATGCACAACTCTGGACTGGTAATTTTTGATAGGTTTTCTCTTGAAAACGGCAACGCTGTCGTATTTGCCAAGTCTGGAGCCGGTAAATCTTTTGCCGTTAAATTAGAAGCCCTACGAAGCTTGATGTTCGGTACCGAGATATTTATTATCGACCCAGAGAACGAATACCAACGGATGTGTGAGGCAGTTGGTGGAGCCTATATTCGTCTAAGTCTTAGCTCTACGACACGCATAAATCCTTTTGCTCTACCTAAGGTAGTTGATGTAGAAGAGGCCGACAACGCGCTCCGAAGTAACTTAATAACACTTCATGGACTCTTCCGACTAATGATGGGTGGCGCACAAGCTCAAATGTCAGGCGGCACTACATCTATGCCTCCGCTTAGTCCTGTCGAAGAAGCCGACCTCGACACCGGCCTCATAGAAACATACGCTAAAGCTGGCATAACAAATGACCCACTAACCCACGTAACCACACCGCCAACTATTACCGACCTTTATGACACACTTCTACATATGGGTGGCACAGGACCACAACTCGCACAGAGACTACGCAAATACACTACTGGCACTTTTGCTGGCATATTCTCGCAGCAATCTAATATCGACATCAACAATCCTATGGTTGTGTTTAACATTCG
>CALREK010000055.1:0-3988 GCA_943355165.1 uncultured Saccharimonas sp. (SeqCode)
AATCGGAAGATTCAGGCATCATAATAAATTCTTTTCAGCTAGTTAATTATTGATTATATAGCTGCCTATACTGCTAAGTTAATTGATAAGTCTTAGCAGATTTAATAGTAACAAACTTAGCACTCTACGGTCAAGAGTGCTAAGTTACAGAACTTAAATTGTTGAAGTAGACATTAAGACTAGTATTAAATTGTCGGAAAGTGCCTGCTTACAACCAGCGAACAGATGTCCCCAAGCCTACGAGAAATTCTTGCAGGCTCAATTGGCAACTTTACTGACTTACGCTGAAACTCAGCTAAAGCTTCCGCCATAGTAAAAGTGATAGGCACTTCCAGGACTTCGTCTTCTTGATCTCTATGGCTTGCATACAGCTGTGGCAGTGTTTTTTTGTCGTAAATCGTAGCAATAGTCTCGGTGACATCCGCGCTCCAACGCTCATCTTCGTCTTGAACCAAACCATGAAGCTCCGCACCGTAGGCTATTCGGCTAGTTTCCTTTTCGTAACCCTCGCTATGAAGCGAGTATGTCATTATCACAGTAGCGCCTAATTTGTTATGAAATTCGTCATTTTCGAACGACCTGATTAAATCAAGTGCATCGTATTCTCTGAGCTCATAACCATTAAGCTCTTCTGACATCTTTACTCTCCGTGTTCCTCGATAGCTTCTAGCAATGAGCTTTCCAGCTGTTCCTTTTTCTTAAGCTTAGGTAGGGATGGTTTTGTAACTTTTACTTCTGATGCCTCTGTCTTAGACACAGGCTGTTCGCTTTCTGAAACAATGTCGATGTCATAACCAGCAAGTTTACTTGCAAGGCGTACGTTTTGACCGCTTTTGCCGATAGCAATACTTAGCTGATCTTCTGGCACAACTACTGTGGCTTTTTTGGTAGCTTCATCTAGCGTAACTTTTGATACTCTAGTGGGGCTAAGAGCATTAGTTATATATGCACGAGTTTCTTCATTCCAGACTACAATATCTATCTTCTCTTGTTCACCAACTTCGCTCATGACAGCATTAACGCGCATACCATGACCGCCAACGAATGTACCAACTGGATCTACTCCAGGAGTTGAGCTACTTACTGCTATCTTAGTACGGACACCAGCTTCTCTGGCGATACCCTTGATTTCGACTGAGCCGTTCTCCATTTCTGGAACTTCTGCTCTAAATAGCCATTCAATAAATTCTTTGTTACCACGACTAACAACTAATTGTGGTCCACGGAATCCACGTTCAACGTCCTTTAGAAATACTTTGATTCGTTGGCCAGGATAATAGTGCTCGTTCTGAATCTGCTCACTTTTAGGCATAATTCCTTGTGCTTTTCCTAACTCTACTCGTACAATATTGCCCTCAACCTTGCTGACCACACCATTAATAACTGTACCGATTTTGTCTTCGTATTCAGTCATAATAGTCTCGCGTTCTGCTTCACGTAATCTTTGCAAGATATGTTGTTTTGCATTCTGGGCAGCAACACGACCGAAGTCATTAACTTTTTCGTGTATTTCAATTGTCTCGCCAACTGCAGCATTTTTGCGAACTACTTGAGCGTCGCCCAAACTAATTTCGAATTGCTTGTCGGTAACAGTGTCTACAATTTCCTTTGTAATATAAGCGTCAACTTCGCCGTTGTTCAAGTTCATAGTAACGCGGACTTCTTGCTCTCTGTCGCCGTAATCTCGGCGATAAGCTACCGCAAGAGCCTGTTCAACAATTTCCTGAACTGCCTCTTCGGGCAAGTTTTTTTCCTCAGCTATAGCCTTAACGGCAACAGCTAGTTGTTTCATATCTAGTTCCATTTTATATTCCTTTCTTGAATTATTGTTTGGATAGAGTCTTTAACTTAAAAAATCCGACCTGCTGGCCGGACTAATGTACAAGATAATATTACTATCCCCAGCTTAAATTGTCAATTTTACACACTCTGTCTATGCTAAAATTAACCCTATGAGCAAGACTGTTAAAAGATTATACACGGGCTTTATACCCAAAAATTATGACATAGACCTAATCCCTGACAGAGACAAAATGACTTTTTCTGGTAGCGTCGTAATAACAGGGCAAAAAGTAGGTAAACCAAACCAACGACTCACCTTTCATCAAAAAGGGTTAAAAATTACTTCCGCAGTAGTAGTACGTCACGATAAAAACGGTGACGAAGTTATTGAAATTGATCGTATAAACCACCACGAAGGCTTCACAGAAGTCAGGCTACATTCTCCTAAGACTCAGTACCCAGGCCGATATACCGTCACCCTAGAGTTCACAGGCAAAATAACCAAGCAAATGAACGGTGTATATCCTTGTTTCTTTAAGCACGATGGATTAGACAAAAAGTTAATCGCCACTCAGTTCGAAAGCCACCACGCCAGAGAAGTTATCCCGTGTATTGATGAGCCAGAAGCAAAAGCTACATTCGCACTAAGCCTTACCACACCAGCAAACGAAGCGGTTCTAGCTAATACGCCTGTCGCCAAGCAAGTTCCATTACCTAGCAAAAACGCTAAATCTGTCGAACTAGTTAAGACCACTTTTGAAACTACGCCCCACATGTCCACCTACTTGCTAGCCTTTATTTACGGTGAACTCGATTACTTAGAGCAAAAAACCAAAGACAATGTCCTAGTTAGGGCTTACGCTACTCCAGATAATGTCGAACACACGAAATTCGCTCTAGACGTAGCGGTTAAGTGCCTTGAGTTCTTTAATGATTATTTCGGCATCGACTATCCTCTACCTAAATGTGATTTAATCGCCCTACCTGACTTTGCGTCAGGAGCGATGGAGAACTGGGGATGCATAACATTTAGGGAACACGCCCTATTGGTTGATCCAAAGAATACCAGCCTCGCAACCAAACAATACGTGGCAATGGTTGTTGCTCACGAATTAGCCCATCAATGGTTCGGCAACCTAGTCACAATGCGTTGGTGGACAGATTTATGGCTAAATGAGGGCTTTGCTAGCTGGATAGAATACTTAGCCGTTGATCATATCTTCCCTGAGTGGAAGATGTGGACTCAGTTTATAATTGACGAACAACAGCAAGCTCTTAAGCTTGATGCCCTGGAGCACACTCACCCTATTGAAGTACCAGTTTCTCATCCAGACGAAATTCGCTCAATATTTGACGCCATCAGCTATTCCAAAGGTGCAAGCACCATACATATGCTACATAGCTACTTAGGGCCAAAAACATTTCAGACTGGCCTACGATACTATCTTAAGAAGCATTCCTATGGCAATACTGACACCAAAGACCTATGGGACGCTATGGAAGAAGCG
The DNA here is from genome assembly GCA_943355165.1 of uncultured Saccharimonas sp. (SeqCode). Classification (GTDB taxonomy): domain Bacteria; phylum Patescibacteriota; class Saccharimonadia; order Saccharimonadales; family AQU-01; genus CALRGT01. Next base: position 3,291 of record CALREK010000055.1, read on the forward strand.
TCAGAAAAGCCTGTTAAAGATTTTATGGACGCCTGGACCAGTCAACCAGGATTCCCATTAGTCAGAGCAGAAGTTGAGAGTAACTCTGTAACAATTAGTCAGGAACGCTTCTTTACAAATCCTTCGCATAGCAAATTACCAGAAACTCTATGGCCAGTTGCACTACAGTCTAAAAATTCGAAAATCCCAGACTTATTCGATAAACAGACTGAAACCTTTAAAGTACACGATACTGCTGAGTTTAAACTTAATCAGAATCATAGTGGATTTTATCGCACAACTTACAATAGTTCACATTTAGTTAGACTTGGAGCACAGATCAAGAAGGGCCACTTAGGACCAATAGACAGACTTGGTATATTATCCGACTTATCTGAATCTGCTAAGGCCGGCTACGCAGATACTGCCGACATGCTCCACTTTATAAGTAACTTCAAAAATGAGGACAATTATGCCGTCTGGGACGCTATCAGCATGACGATTGGCGCCCTAAGAATGACTATGAACGACGACGAATTAAGAGAGGATATGAAGCCTTTTAAGCGGAAGCTAATTGCCTCACAACTAAAAAGATTAGGCTGGGAACGATTGTCTGGAGAATCACACTTCGACAAATTACTGCGACCAATTATCTTAGGAATGGCATCGGCTGCTGATGAACCGACAATTGTTAAGCACTGTTTAGAATTATTTGCCAA
>CALREK010000056.1:0-3969 GCA_943355165.1 uncultured Saccharimonas sp. (SeqCode)
AAAACATCAGATATCTTCTGCAAATCTGAGCTTGTGTTTATAGAAATGGTTGCTGCAAGATTTTTAGTTGAGGCTAATTTTGCCTTAGTATCAGCCAGTGCAGCCACCCTGATTAGCTCCGTTTGAGTAGCTTTTGCGTCTATCAGTTGGGCAGAATTTGAGGAGCTATTCGAAATATAGTTATAGAGGAACAGACCTGCCACCACCACTAGTAGACCTGCCAAAACAGCAACACCGGCTCGTTTGCCTTGACCACCGGATTTATTCTTTCTTCCTGCGGACTGGTCGCTAAGAATAAAATCATACATAGTCGGTAATTGATTTTTGGGTGGGGGAGTATTTGGATTGGGCATTTGCTGGGTAGGTTGCATAAGCATTATTTTACAAGTAGTAAGTAGTAGATAGCAAATAGTAAGTGTTAAATTATCTAGTAATCGGCTTTCGAAGTAGTTCGGCGCCCCTTATGCTTGATAGTTGTAGTCTTATACTTGATACTTAGAATCTATGGATGCTATGGAAGATATCAAGGGGAGATTAAATATCGAGGATGTAATTGCTCGATATGTCACTTTGAAACGTACCGGCCGCAACTTTAAGGGGTTAAGTCCTTTTGGTAACGAGAAAACGCCAAGTTTTGTTGTTAGTCCAGAAAAACAAATTTGGCATGATTTTAGCTCTGGTAAGGGCGGAAATATGTTTAGTTTTGTCATGGAAATGGAGGGCTTGGATTTCAGAGGAGCACTAGAATTGCTGGCTCGCCAAGCAGGAGTTGATCTTAGTCAATATCGTAACGAACAGAGCGGGGCGCGTGGCCAAGAAAAAGAGCGAATATATGCAGCGCTTGAGTTGGCGACTAAATTTTATCAGGTACATTTTAGCAAGACTAAATCAGCCCTAGAATATATTTTAAAAAAGAGACAATTCAGCAAGCAGACCGCATTACTATTTCGGATTGGCTACGCTCCAGAAGGCGACAAGGCTTTATTAACTTTCATGAAGTCCAAGGGTTTTAGCGAGAACGAATTAAAGGCTGCCGGTTTGGTTAGTAGTAGATATTCTGGTTTTAGCGATATGTTCCGTGGTCGAATTATGATTCCCTTAGCTGATGCGCAGGGTAGAATTATCGGTTTTACCTCAAGATTGCTTGTAGATAATCCTAATGCGCCTAAATACATAAATACTCCGCAAACTGCCGTCTATGACAAAAGTCGCCACGTGTTTGGCCTACATTTAGCCAAAGAGGCGATACGAGTCAATAAGTACGTAGTAGTTGTTGAGGGTAATCTTGATGTGATTGCTAGCAACCAAGCTGGCGTAAAGCAGGTGGTGGCATCTGCAGGTACGGCCATGACAGAAATGCACTTGAAGGCGCTTGGTAGATTTACAAAAGATATTCGACTAGCTTTTGATCAAGACGGCGCCGGTATCGCCGCGACAGAACGAGCCATTCCTGTTGCCGGGCGAGCCGATGTTTCGCTTAGTATTATTGATATTCCTGGCGGCAAAGACCCCGATGAATTAATTAACACCAAGGGTGGACCAGAAATTTGGGCAAAATCTATCGAAAGTCACAAATACGCCCTAGACTGGTTGATCGAGCAGTATCAGAAGCGTCTCGACTTAACGAGTGCGCCAGGCAAGCGACAGTTTAGTGACGTATTGCTTAAAGTGGTTAGAACTTTAGAGGATAGCGTGGAGCAGGATCATTATATGAACAAAATCGCTGGCATAATTGGCGTAAGTGTTGAAGCATTAAAAACAAAACTTCAACAAACTGTGTCCGACGCTCGCCCGGTAGTACTGAAGAAGCCAGCTGTTCCGTTAGCCAAGATTGACCTAGTTTTAGCAGAGAGAATCAAGTCACAGAACCAACTATTAGCGATTGCACTAGTTAATGCTGGCCTTCGTCCGAGTCTCGATAAATTGCTTATTGATATGTTCCCGGAAGAACGAGGTCAAAAGTTGTTAGCCTTTATTCGTAAGCACTCAGAAATAGATATAAAAAAACAAAAAAGCCTATTAGCAAGTGACAATGGCGAATATGTCGATATTCTGGTATTATTGTACGAGGAACTCTATCAGGACCTCGAGGTTTTAGAGCTTCGTTACGAAGCCGCTCGGTTGCAGGTACGATTGATAGAAAATTATGTAAAAATCAAAAAAGTTCCGCTGGCAGCAGCCATGCGGGAAGGTGATAGCGACAAATCGTCCGCATTGCTCATGCAAGTTAAAGAATTAGACAAATTGTTAAGAACTTATAAGGAGAATATTAATGACGAAAGCCAAAGCCAAGCCAATTAAGGAGACTAAAGCGACTAAGGCCACTAAAAAAGCTGTAGCCGATCCAGCGTTAGTAAAAATCAAAGATAAATTATTTCTAAAAGCTAAAAAAGCCGGTCAAGTCGACCAGCGCGATATCTTTACCGCTATTCCAGATGTGCCAGCCAATGTTGATTTGCTCGACAAGCTCTATACCGAACTAGCCGATGCTGGCATTGGTATTACGAGCGCCACCGAGCCAGACACAGACGCCTTCACAGACGAATGGGTTGCTGAAGACGAAGAAGAGATTAAACTAGACGAACAAGTCTACTTAGATGATATTGCTGACGACTCAGTTCGTTTATATTTGCGTGAAATTGGCAAAATCCCACTTCTAACTTCTGCCGAAGAACTTGCTTTAGCCCTACGCGTTGTCGCAGGCGAAAAATTAGCCAAGGACAAAATGGCCGAAGCTAATATGCGTTTAGTTGTGTCGATCGCGAAGCGTTATGTCGGTCGTGGCCTCGACCTGCTTGATCTTATTCAAGAAGGTAACACTGGATTGCTCCGTGCTGTTGAGAAGTTCGACCCAGATAAAGGCTTTAAATTTAGTACCTACGCTACTTGGTGGATTCGCCAAGCTATCACCCGAGCAATTGCTGATCAAGCTCGTACAATTCGAATTCCCGTTCACATGGTTGAAACTATCAACAAATTGCTTCGTACACAGCGTCGCTTAACTCAAGAACTAAACCGCGAGCCTACTAATGAAGAGATTGCCAAAGAAATGGAAATCGAAGTAGAAAAAGTTGAGCATATTATGAAAATCAAACAAGATATTTCATCGCTCGACGCTAGCGTTCGTGATGACGAAGAAGATTCAGTGCTAGGTGACTTTATCGAAGACGAGGATACAGTTAGTCCAGAAGAATCAGCCACCAGTCAACTACTAAAAGAGCACGTTAAAGACATGCTTGGAGCCCTAACTGAGCGTGAGCAAAAAATATTGAAACTACGCTTTGGTTTAGAAGACGGCAAAAGCCATACACTAGAAGAAGTTGGTCAAGAGTTTAATGTTACCCGTGAGCGTATTCGTCAGATTGAGGCCAAGGCTCTCGCCAAGCTTCGCAAGCATCGTGACGCCAAAAAACTCCACGATTACATCAGATAGTCGCTCATCCTGTCTTAGTAAGATAATCTTGTGAGTGATTTACTTCTGTAGTACTTCGCTCTCAAGGTGTTTTTTGTTACAATTGGTGGATGAAACTTTTTGGAATATCTGGTACGAATGGCTCCGGCAAAGACACTGTGGGGCAAATGCTGGCAGAACGACATAATTATTTATTCGTCTCCGGCTCTGATATTTTGCGTGCCGAAGCTAGTAAACGTGGGTTACCGGTCGAAAGGGAAGTCTTGCGCACTATTAGTGCAGAGTGGCGCCGCGAATCAGGCCTAGGAGTGTTAATAGACAAGGCTGTGGCTGTTTTCGATGCCGAACCTGGTAAATACAGCGGACTGGTAGTTGCTAGTCTGCGTAATCCAGGCGAAGTTGTGCGAGTTCACGAATTAGGCGGTCAGGTGATTTGGGTTGATGCCGATCCAAAAACTCGTTATGACCGAATATTTTCTCGCCAACGAACCGATGAAGATAAAAAGACATTTGAACAATTTTGCGAGGAAGAGGCAGCCGAGATGGCGCATTCTGGC
>CALREK010000057.1:0-3958 GCA_943355165.1 uncultured Saccharimonas sp. (SeqCode)
CCTGGCTGAATGATATGGCGCGGGAAGTAGTGGTTAAAAACCTTCTTTGCCCTGTCTACTGTCATGCCATAATGATCAATTCCGGACTGAATTGCATTCTTTGCGGCTTCGGCTTCATTATACGAATTATTGTTGTTTTCTGGACTGAACGAACTATGCTTTGACTCGTCGTGATTTTGTTCCATAATAATTTATTATACGCCGATTATACAAAAGTCAAGTCAAACCCACGCGCGGCGCATCACTACTATCTGTATCTGTTAAGTTGTAGAAATTTCAACAAGAAATGCGTCGCTGATATCCGATTAAAGCCAAATTTAAACTAGATACTTAACTTGTAAAGCATGATAGAGCAGCATTGACGCATTTGTCATTGACCATTGATGCATTAATTTATCATTTGGCATTCAGCCATTGTAGTAACTAGAAACTAGTAAATAGGAATTAGGAGCTTCGATAAAATATATTGGCCCGGGGATCGTGTTTGTCGTTTGCCTATTTCCTACTTACTACTTTCAAGTATCCATTCAGCAACAGCCTCGGGTACTGGCATAACACTCAACCGACTGTGCCTGACCAGCAAAAAATCCTGGCAAATCGGGTTAGCTTTGATTTCAGCTAAAGTGATTGGATTTATTTTTGACACAAACTTTAGTTCTATCGCCCACGAATGCCTCGGATCTTCATCATTTAAAAATGGCTCACTAATTGCTTCGGCCAAGCCAACAATAGCTTTGTCGGTCATTGATAAATAAACAAATACTTGATCACCAGGCTGTATGGTCTTGATAACGTTGATGGCCTGATAATTATGGACCCCATCCCAAATCGTCTTCTTATCACGTATAAAATCTTCCAAACTATAGGTATCAGGGTCGGTTTTAACTAAAAAATAAGCCATAGATTAATCTTTGCTCGAGTTGTTACGGAAATGTTTTATGTAGATCGCCCATAAGATACTTACTGCTACTGCCGTGACAATTATTGTGCCACCAATTACGAGACTACTATTCTTATTGGATTGCATTGTCGAACTGTCATGTATAGCCCCTGAAGCTTCAGAGCTTAGCAGGTCTATTGCTGCATTATTACTTGTTTTGGCGGGCTGTTCAACGTTTTGAATTGCTGAAGGATCAGTCTTTTGAGTAGTCTGAATATTCGCTGCAGTCGAGTCGCCTACTGGTTGCTGATCACCCTCGCTATTAGTAACTTTTAGTACAGATTGCATATACTTATTCTACCCCATTATCGTGCGCTCACGTTGCAATTTAGCGTTGAAATAATACTTGACAAGCATATTCAGGTGACGTAATCTCGAATAATGGTTAATTACATATCAAGCGCATCAATTAAGAACATCGCGATTGTGGCCCCAAATGGGGAGTGCTTGTGTTTGTAAAAAATCGATAACAATAATAAACGCAAGAAACCACTCCCCGAAGCAATCCGGGGAGTTTTTATTTGCAAAGGAGAAAAGGAATGAGTGTCATGGAAATGGACAAAAGCAGGTTCGACAATTCACAAGAAGGGCTAAACCCCCAAACAGAAACATTAAATAAACGTAGCAGAGTTAGCGATTTTGTTGGCAGAATAGCAGATGTCGCAAGCATCTGGCCAAAAAGTGAACGAGTCGGAAATAGTGAACACGAAAGAGTAACGGGACTAAGTGGCGAAAAGGAAAAACGAGAGCACAATCCTTTAATGCCAGTACCTACCTTTAAGCACGAATTTCAAACTCAAGAGGATCCTGACTTTTTGCCAGGATCACACGGCTTTAGCGACTGATGCATTAGATCTACGTGTATAATAGCGTCTTAAACTCAACCGAAAGTAGGCCAAAATAGACAGACAGCCTTTTAGCTGAGAAATATTCGATAACAATATATCCAAAGCAATTGGACGAGCGGACAAGCTCCGCCCGTCAGTCTTGCTTGAGCCAAAAAACATAGTTACTGAGCAAAAAGTTGCCGACTATACCGGGCATCTACTTGCAGTTATCGACGAGCTGCTTGGCGACAATCCTGCAGCAGAGCTTTAGAGTTAAGGCGTGAGGCGATTTATATCGCGCGGGAATAGTGTAGCTTCTTTGACGTTACTAAGTCCGATTATTTTTTGAGTTAGGCGCTCTAGTCCCATACCGAATCCGCCATGAGCCGGCATACCAGCTTGCATAGCCATTAGGAAATACTTAAAGCCTGGATCTTCCGGATTGCCTTTGGCTTTTTCTATCAATTGCTTCAAAACTACTTCATAACGATTCTCTCGCATACTACCAGTAATGATCTCCACTCCTCTAAATAACAGGTCAAATCTATCGGCAAACTCAGGTTTGTCGGCTTGAGCTTTATGATAAAACTTCATCTCACTAGCTGGCCAATCGGTAACAAATACGGCCTCAGAACCAAACTTCTTCTTAGCGTAGTCACATATCCACTTCTCTTCTGAAGGGGTTAGATCTTTAAGGTCGGTAATCTTATCTTTGGTAGCTTTTTCGTATAATTCATGGATTTCGCTCATTGGAATAGAAGGAAAAACATCAGTCAAAACTGGCTTCGTAGCATTCCAGCGCTTCAACTCAACATCATACTCGCCCCAGGCTGCATCAACAGCTGATGTAATTAGTCCGCTTAAAAATACTTTTATGTCATCAATATCGACAAAGCCCATTTCGCCATCAACGCTGATATATTCTGTCATATGTCTAGTAGTAGCGCTCGGTTCGGCTCGATAAACTGGCGCGATTTCATAAACTCGCTCAAAAACACCAACCATCATCTGCTTATAAAATTGAGGGCTTTGCGCCAAAGTAGCCTCTTGACCAAAATAATCTAGCTTGAAAACTTCGGCGCCACCTTCTGTTGCTGATGCCAATAGCTTTGGGGTTTGTATTTCCGTAAAGCCGTTTTCGTGGAAGTGACTCCTTATCGCCCTAGTTATCGCGCCACGAATCTTAAATATAGCGGCTTCCTGAGTATTTCTAAGCCCTACAGTCCTGTACTCAAATAAAGTATCGAGATTCTCTGGCTTATGATCTAGCGGCTTGTCTATTTCAATTGCCGGAGCTTCTTCGACTGGCACCAAGACTGTAATTTTTGGCTTATGCAACTCAGCGCCACCAGGAGCGCGCTCTTCTTTGACGACTTCACCAGTAACTTCTAGGACAGTACCAATTTGTAGGCCTCGCAACTTCTCTACTTCATCTTTGTCTTCTACGACAATTTGCGTTAGTCCAGATCTGTCGCGAACATTAATAAAAGCTAACCCACCAAGCAGGCGCTTTTTGTGAAGCCATCCCTTAATCATTACTGATCCACCGATTTGGGTTGATATATCTTTACTTAATGTTCGTTCCATATTGTCCTTAAAGTTACTAATTAGTGTATTCATCTTCTTGAATTTCTTCTAAAGCAAAATCGTTAACTGAATCTGTAAAACCAGAAGATATTTCATCTGATTCTACCACTGTTTCAACAGATACGGAAGCGTCATCAGGTTTTGTGAGCCTCACGCCTTTATATTTTGCTACGGCGGTCCTGTCATTAAATTGACCAAATTCATCTTCGATTTGTGTGCCTAAAATCTGCTCAAGTATCGCTTCGACAGTAACCACACCCACAAGATCATCAAACCTATTTACTACTATAAATAAATTATGCTTGCTCTTTAGCATTACTGCCAAAGCCTGATCTAGCGGCTCTTCGTCATGCATATAATAAACATCCTTGCTCATAAGGGTGCTTATCTTGCCGCCGGACTTAACATTTATAAGATCTTTTAAATAAAGCGTGCCTACTATTTCATCCTGATTCTTGCCATGATAAACAGGAAATCTATTTTTGCCGCTGTCGTGAAGTTCTGTTAATAAAATCGGCCCAAGAATCTCGTTGTCGGATATAGCAACAATGGAATTTGGGGGCGTCATTATTTCGCGAATAATTCTATCACCAAATGTCAACGC
>CALREK010000058.1:0-3907 GCA_943355165.1 uncultured Saccharimonas sp. (SeqCode)
CTTGTCTGAGGGGCAAGTGCCGCAAGGTGTGGAGGTTCAAGTCCTCTCTCGCGCACCATAGTAATAGATTAGGGCGCTTAGCTCAGTTGGCTAGAGCATCTCGTTTACACCGAGAGGGTCGGGGGTTCGAGTCCCTCAGCGCCCACCAAAGAAAAATGCCAGGCTTTATGTCTGGCATTTTTCTTTGGTGATTCTGTAGGGATACGGTCCACCGACTTGACGGCCTTGGCCGGCAATAGTCGAGAGTTCGTGAAGCGAGGCGCAAAAGAAGAGAGCGGGCCGAAGGCACATTTTCTTCTCGGCCGAGCGGATGTAGGGAGCAAAGCGACTGATGTCCCTCAGCGCCCACCAAAGAAAAATACCAGGCAATTTGTCAGGTATTTAACTTTTTATACAATACTAGAATGACGGAAGTATTGACTTTAAATTTCTGAATTTCTTGAAGATGGTAGGTTGATGCATCAGTTCGTCTTGTTATGTAAAAGGACAGTATATAGTTTATTTTTTCAGGCTCTAACGACAATACACATTTAGTATTATGCAGTCCGGCGTTATGTAGTTCTGTGTTGACTACGTCAATAACATAATCATTTATTACAGTATTATTAGAAATCGCGCAAAAGATATCTTTATTCTCGTAAGTACTTTGGTTGTTTTTGAAGAATTTCACTAAATCAGGAATAAATTCGAAAGTTATAAATCCTGGCTTGTTTGATCCGACATACTCAGGCCCTAGCTGAGCTCCGTCTGTTTCCCCGTAAGGAAAAATTTTAATATATCTGTATTGTTCGAATATTGGAATGAATATTAGAGCGGCTATTAGCAAGTTACTTGATAATCTTTTAGATAAAATCTTTTTATCTGGCCAGATATATGCTAAAGGAATGTATAGAAATGGGAAGATCATCAAGGCATACCAAGTTAATAACCACTCAGAAAATGTAAAAATAATTAACTGAATAATCGCAACTATAATTAGGAGCAAGTAGTCATTAATTAGGGCTTTTAACCTACCAGTCTTATAAAGTTTTAGGAGTGCAATAACCAGCAGTACTCCTGCAAATAAGCCAAATTTTACTGCAATTATTATGTATATATCATTATATGAGTGTATTAAGCCTGTAGATTGGCTGCTCCAAGATTGTAGCCAGTCCCGTATTTCGAATATGTTATTAATATTGAAATATATTGGCGAGAATATGATTGTAGTTATAAGAGCGGTTGTAATTAATAGAATCCATTTTTCTATTAAATTTTTAGCAGTTTCTTTGCTATTTTCATGCAAGTACATATATATGCCAGCAATCAAATATAGAATAGACGCTCCTACCATAAGATAAAATTTAAGCACTGATGGCAGAGGAGCTATGTTAACTTCTATCCATATTAATAAGAACGAAAAGTTTAGAGTACCTAGCTTGAGACTACTTCTGCTTGAGGATAGCTTCGTGTTGATGATTTCTGCGCGAGTAGCTTTATTTTTGTAGTGCATCCAGAAGTCATATATAAATACAGAAACAAGAATTGTGAGTCCAAATAGCTTGGCAGCTATTGAAAGCCCTATAACTATTCCTAGGACTGCAGTATCTTTTACACTTAATTTATTAGATATTTTTGCGTGGTTTTTGAGGTATAGATATAAAGCTAATGTAGAAAAGAGGATGTACGTATTGTCTGAACTAGACATATTGAGAATGGAGAAGCTAAAAAGATAGCAGCTTAGACTGGCTAGCACTGTGCCATATATAGAACGACTAAAGGATAACTTTAATCTCAAAAGCCTGAAGAATACAAATAAATATATCGAGTTTATGACGATAGACAGTATTCTTGTTGCGAATAGTGCGTTCGTTCTAAAAAGTAAAATAATTGGAATACAAATAAGTTGTGAAAAGTGTGATTGGGCAGGACTGTCTGCATGGCTGAAGAAATTCCTGTAGCTAGAAAGATCTAGTTTAATTGTATTGATATCGCCTAGTTCATCTCCTAAATAAGGTAGTTTGTGGGCTGCGTAAAGTTTAAGTATCAAGATGTAGGCTGAGAGTATGAATATTCCATACATGACCATTTTTTGTTTGTTTTGTTTTAGGAAGTTCATTATATGAATATAGCATAATTGTATTACCATCAGACTTCCAATAACATAAGCAGTGAATTATTATTCTGCATATACTTAATTGCTGTAACGAGTATAATGAGCTTATAAATAAGGAGCAATATGGGTACATTAATAACAATTTTGGTGGTTGGATTATTTATTATTCTAGTAAATAGTGTGAGGATCATTAACCAATACGAGCGTGGTGTCGTTTTTCGTCTCGGTAAAGTTCAGGCTGACATTAAGCAGCCCGGCCCAAGATTAATTATCCCAATTATCGACCAAATGCGTAAAGTCCCACTACGTACAATTACTCTGCCGATCGAAACACAAAAAATTATCACAAAAGACAATGTTTCGATAGATGTTTCGGCCGTTGCTTATTACCAAGTGGCAGATCCAATTAAATCAATTGTTGAGATCGAGAATGTTGTTTCAGCGACTTATCAGATCGCTCAGACTACCGTGCGTAATGTTGTTGGTCAGTCAACTATGGACAATGTATTGAGCGAAACTACGGAATTAAACGAAAAAGTTAAGTCTATTTTGGATGTTGCTACAGAAAAATGGGGTATATATGTTAGCAATGTTGAGCTAAAGGACATTCAGTTGCCTGAAAGCATGCAACGAGCTATGGCCAAACAAGCTGAAGCCGAGCGTGAAAAACGTGCAAAAATTATTGCTGCTGAAGGTGAAGCTCTGAGTGCTGCGAAGTTAGGTGAAGCCGCTGACATCATTAACGCTCATCCAATTGCCTTGCAACTTCGTAATCTTCAGGTTCTTAGCGAAATAGCAGTCGAAAAGAACTCCACCATCATTTTCCCAAGTCAATTCATGGACACTGTTGCAAGTGTCAAAGACTTCATTGCTAAAGAGACTAAGTGAAGTGTCAGACTCTAAAACATTAAAAGAATATCAAAAACAAGTCGACGACCAATTGCAGCCTTATTTAAAACCATATTGGGATCCGCTCAGTAACATGGCCAGGCTTACGGAAGAGGCGGGGGAAGTAGCGAGAATACTCAATCATCAATTTGGCGACAAGCCCAAGAAAGATACTGAAGAACATGAGGATCTTGCTGACGAACTCGCCGACATTATCTATACGGTCATTTGTTTGGCTAATAGCCAGGGCATAGAACTTGATCCAGCACTAGAAAGGGCGATAGCAAAACTAGAGACAAGAGATGCTGGTAGATTTGCTAAGAAGTAGTAAACTTGAAAAACCCCCTGTTTTCAAGTAGAATACTCTGGTTACTAGCGTGGCTCTTTAGCTCAGTTGGTAGAGCAGGGGCCTGAAGAGCCCTGTGTCCCCAGTTCGAGTCTGGGAGGAGCCACCAATAAAAATACCTCAGCTCGCTGGGGTATTTTTATTGGACTGACTTTTGTCAGTGACTCGAACTGCCAAAGTTCGCTAATTCACTGAAAAGTAAGTTTCTTTTCAGTAAATTATATCCTGAGACCGAGTCGCATCGTGCGACGCGGCTCGAGGGAGTATTCTGGGAGGTTGAAAACGTCTTTCTAAGTTCGCTAATCCCCCGTCGCCCTAGCGACAAACGGGCGGATTATACCTTAGTATTCTGGGAGGAGCCTCCAATAAAAACACTAGTCTAGATGCTTAAAATTACGCGTTAATAATAGTTGTTTATGTTTTTAATGTCTATGTATTTATACTTTAGGATGCGGTCTTGTCTCTGTACGCACTTTTTGATACAATCTCTTGAGTAAACATGCGGGTGTAGCTCAGTTGTTTAGAGCGCGTCCTTGCCAAGGACGAGGCCAAGGGTTAGAGTCCCTTTACCCGCACCA
>CALREK010000059.1:0-3882 GCA_943355165.1 uncultured Saccharimonas sp. (SeqCode)
CTGCACCTAGGATAGTTTCCGGTAGCGACGAAAGTCCAGCACTAGTCAGAGTCTTTGAAAGTTCAGCTGAAGCGGTGTCCTTACTTTTATCTAATAACGAGGTCTTTGCGCCGTCAATATCTTGTTGACTAATAACTGTGATATTTTTAGTTGTCCCGCCTGTCATAGCCGTTCCAGCAGAAGTTACAGAGCCAACTGAAGTCGTAAAACTGGCTGAGGCCGTATATGATCTTGCGCTTAAGTTAAATAGATCGCCAGATTGTGACGCAGTTACTGTAACGTTTTTACTTAGACCAAAAGTGGCACTCTTACAAGTTGAACCGCTATAAAGAGCAGCATCTAATGTCACAGCTGCGTTAGTAATAAAAGTATATACTCCGGATGAAAATCCTGTTCCCGCAGGTATAGTGTGGCTTGAGCCGTCGTCAATACAGTTGGTTAGGGTCATAGTCCCTGTGGCTTTTTCGCCAACATTCTTTTTTCCTGTGGCTGCAATTTTTGCGGTGTCGGTTTTCTTGAGCTCTTTAACTACAGCGGGCACAAGTGATTTATCAACATCTAGCGTCTTTATATCAACTTGAGCAGAAAAGTTTAAGCTGCTCGTTACAGTTCTGGTATCTGTCTTGACCACGACTCTAACCTTTGGCATAACCTTAAATGCAAAGTACCAACCAACTACCAAAGCAACTATCAAAAACATACCAAGAAATAGCTTTAAGCGAAAACCTTCAAAATCAGGGACCTTTATTTTATTCTTTTTAGCCTTTTTAGATACTTCTTCTACTTCTTTATCGGTGGAGATAGTGTTATCTACTTCTATAGTCTCTTCAACTTCGGTAGAGCTACTAATTTCATCGTCACCACCTGGTTCTTCTTCATAACCTGAAAGCTCGCCGATACTCTTTTTATTGTCAATTTCTGGTTCATCAACATCTTCGTCATCATCCAGGCTATCAGCATCATTAGACGTATCGGGTGACCTAGGAATTATTGGTTTGCTTTGCAAGGTTTTAGCAGTATACATACCAACTATTCCAGCTAGCGGCAAAAGACTAGCCTCAGAAGTAATTAGAACTATTCTTTTGTCTGTCTCGGCGCCTGTTCGCTTTAGCAACTTCATATTAACTATACTCTGCAGAGTTGCCGCTCTTTTAGGCAACACTAAAGCTACAATTTTATGTTTACTAGCTCGTACTTTATCAATAATACTAGTAATCTCGTCGTCAATATCTATATAGATAGTATCTTTGGTAGTGTCTGTCATAAGGCTCTTCCTTCGGTAGAATTTAACATTGAACATTTAACATTGAACATTAATTTGGCATTTGGCATTTGAGCATTGAGGCTCAATGAAAAATGGTAAATGGTAAATGGTAAATTGGCTTTTATACTCATGCTCTTAACATTCTATCAATTCGCTCACGAAAAGCACTACCAGAAATATCACTATCGTGTTGATGAACAGTATCTAGGCCAACTCGAAGTAGTCCCATCGCAGTAATAAAAGTATGGTCAATTACGTCGCCAGTCTTGTCGGTGATACCCACAACCTGATTAGGCTTTATGTGTTGCACTACGGGCTTACGAGTAAAAGGTAACTGTAAATACCAGTTAGACTCAGTTAACTTATCTACCAACATATCAAGCGACGATCCGCCTCCACATAGCAAAATTTTATGAGGTAGATTATCTAGATTAGTAAATTCAGCAAGAGCCAGCTCAACTCCACTTGTCCAAACATCTAATGTTTTCTTTAGCGCTAATTCTACAGATCTCGTTTTGCTACTTGGGGTCTTGTTGTTACCTAGCGCCAGCTTTAGTTCTTCGGCTTCATCGAAGCTAACACCCAACTCCCGTTCAATGGCGCGTGTGAATGCTCGTCCACCGATGCCAAACATTTTAGTGCCTTGCACTCCACCATCATTTATAACGGCAATATCTGTCGTGCCACCACCAATGTCCATTAATATCGCACTCATAGAAGTATCAGTACTATTGCCAATCATCGAGCGAGCAACCGCAAAAGGTTCAGCAGCAAGTGCTAACAAATCAACGTCTAATTCTTGAGCTGTTCGTTCTAGCGCTCCAATATGTATCATCGGCGCAAAGGCCGTATATAACTGAACCACAACTTCTTTGCCTTTGAAGCCCACCGGACTAGTAACAGGATAGCCATCTATTTCTATTCCAACTAGCGCGCTGTTTACTAGTCTAATCTCGACATCTTTGCCGCCCAATTCCCACATTAGTTGTTTTTTAGCTTTTTCTTCTGCTCGCTTTTGTACAAGACCAATAATTCGCTCGATTTCATCTAGGTCAAGTTCTTTATTAGGGTCACGGCGCCGACAACGCACAGTTGATGTAGTGCCCTTTACTAGCTCTCCGGCTATACCAATTACAGAAGGTCTAACACTTACACCAGCCTGTTGCTCAGCATCATTCAAAGCCTTGTCACAATTAGCCACAACTGCAGATATATTGGCAATCGCTCCTGCCTGCATCGCACTGAACTCTTGATGTGCGCGGCCAGAACCAATTATCTCGATATTATCATCATTAATTCTGCCAACTAAAGCTTTAACAAATTCAGTACCAATATCTAGGCCAACAATGTAGCGCTCGGAAGAGCTTTTGCTCACCGCTTTCTTGATTGCCTTATGGCTAAGTGATTTTATTTTTTTAAGCATAATCCCTTAAATTATAACACCATAGATGGCTGCCAAACTTTCCATTTTAATTTAATAGGCCTTGTCTGTACTCATATTATTCACAAAATATCCTAGCCTTTATGTGCATGAAGTCTGTGCTTAGGCTTAACCAGTGTTCGGCGTTGTCCTAGCCAGAAACTTATAACCATCAAGAATGTCACAACATATGCAGGCCAGAATAACTGCATATTAAAAGGTAGGGTTGGAGTAGTATTATCGATAGAGCCTACTGCTGGGATGCTATTAGATACGTTTTTACTGTCTTGTATGATTATCATTAATTGTATGAACGACGACTTATCGTTTGCGTCAGAAGCCGTTACTCTAATTATATAACTACCCTTATATCCGCCAATTTGTTTATAAACGTGCTTGGTTATAAAAACTCCCTCATCTCGTCTGCTTACGATCGAGGTGTTTCCGTCGCCCCAGTCGATACTAAAAGCATAGGGAGCTGTTCCACCAACGGCGCCTATTTGCCACTCAATTGTGTCACCTACATTGTAACCCTTATATAGGTTATCGGCAGAAATCATGAACTGAGGCACACTTGATGGAGTAGATATAGCCGGAACGTCATAATATACTCTTACAACTGCAGACTGCGGACCCTCATCATTAGTGATATTAAAGACTCTAGCCTGTAAATCGTTAGACCCTTCAAAAAGAGCTGTTTGGATTTGGAATGTATTGTCTATGGCGCAGAGTACAGCACCGCTAAAATTATTATTTCGATAAAGCTTCACCATATTCGCAGACGCGCAAGTACCGGTGACCGTAGTTTGCGAATCATTAAATCGAGCATTCGCAACAGGCGTAATTATAGTAGCCGGTATCGTTGGTATTGGCGCCTGAACAAAAGCACTAACGATCACATTACTAGCACTAACCTTTAATGTAAAACCAGTCATAAATACACCAAGAAGTAGCAAAATAAATACCAACAGTGGATAGGATGTATGCTGTGAAGACATACGCTTACCAGTGTTTGAATAGTGACTAACAAGCTTGGGCTTGGTGCCTTTAATCTGCTTTTTCTTCATTTTTGTTTTTGTTTTTTATATTAACAGTTTTATCGTATCACAACGGTTACGCTTTACAAGTGGTTATTTAGACTAAAGCAGCTTTGATTCGTCGAATACCAGCTGAGCTAGCTTCTTCCTTTAATATTTTA
>CALREK010000060.1:0-3827 GCA_943355165.1 uncultured Saccharimonas sp. (SeqCode)
TGGTCGGCATCCTTCGGAAAGTGAATGGCCATAATAGCTTCCGACCTAGTCATGAGTTTGTGGCTTTTTATAAGCCAACTAGGCAAAGTTTCTGGCAATTTATTGATCAATGGCCCAACATCTCTCAGAGCTCGTCTTATCTGTACAGACTTTAGGTTCTTAGTTTCGCGGTAAATTGGCACTATTCTAGCGGTGCTTACAGGAAATTCACTAACTAACTCCATAGAAGCATTTAATATCCCAAGTCGGCGATTACTAAGCTCGAATTGACCTGATATAAAATATTCTGTTTCCGGCTTAATAGCAGCAACCCTGTAAGGCTGATTGAACCAAACTAATCGAACGCTACCGTCACCGTCACTTGCCACGGCTTCCGTAATATGCAATCCGCGCCGTACATAATGCCCTTTAATCTGACCGATCTTGGCCTTAATAGTCACTGCGCCTGGCTCCAGACTATCAATACTCTGAATCTGCGAGTAATCATCATAACGACGCGGATAGTAATCAATCAGATCATTCACATCAGTAATGCCGATAGACTTGAACTTTTCGTTCATAGCCTCACCAATGCCTTTAATCTCAGTCACCAAACTGTCAGTCGTCATAGGACTATATTATAGACTAGCTGGCTTTACGAACTAGCAAGAAAACACTTGGACCGAAGTAAGTCTTGGCGAGAGCTGGCTGCAATACCTTCTCAACAGCGAGCATGGCGTTGATAGGAAGAAATTTCTTGAGTTTTGTAGAACGCAAGTTTGATACTGATAAAATTCGTTCAACCTTGAATCCGGCGTGTGCAAGCTGCTTTATGACAGTATTTGGATTATGGTTAACAAAGGCAATCTCGTCATCGTTCTTATTTTCTTTTGATCGTATGTCTACTGGTGCTTGAGGCATTCTCTTGCCTTTAAGTGCGTACTTCAATCTGTTGCGGCCATGAGAGAAGTTTGCAACTTCAAGAATAAACCAACCGTCGTTACGCATAATACGATGAATCTCGTTAAACTCGGCGCTAGGGTCTGGCAAGTGATGCATGACTCTAATCATAGTCACTAAATCCATAGTGTCGGCCTTAAACTTCAAATTATCTGCCTGCAACAAAGTTCGATCGATTTTTGGATGATCCTTTAAGAAATCTTTGGCAATATCAAGCTGTTGCTGACTTGGTTCGGCTAATGTCACCTTCTCAGAATATTTCTCAAGTAGTACTGCTAATCTTCCGTATCCACCACCTACATCAACAGCGTTATGAAATCTCTTACCCTTTAATAGGCGCTTAATAGCCATTTCTTCTGCAGCGTGTTCGTAGTCACGATTATCCCAATAATGTAGATAATTATGGCTCGGGTCGTTGTATTGGTCAGCTTTTTTTATGTTTGACATTGGATTTTAGTATATCACGACCTTTTATAGACTTACGAGAATTTGACTATTTTTACCGCGTCTTATTATTACGAACCCGTTGATTGCATCTGATTGACTCAAGTTATTTTGCCCCTCACTCAGTTTTTTACCATTAAGATAAACTGCCTGACTGTCTATGAATCTCTTGGCGTCACTATTAGACGACGCTAATCCGCCCTCAACTAGCAAGCTAACTATTGTTGTTTCGCCAGCAACAGCAGTCACCGTTTTAAGTTCTGCCTTAATTATGTCGAAGTCTTCGCTGCTCAAGCTCTGATAGTCGCCATCGCCAAATAATGACTCGCTAACACGCACGATAGAGTCGGCTCGTGCTTGGCCGTGAACTAGTTTAGTTACCTCATAGGCTAATTTCTTCTGTGCTATTCGACTAGCCTTGTCGGCATTGAACTGCGTCATAATGTCGTCAATTTCGTCTTTTGAGAGTGTCGTATAAACCTTTAGGTAATCCTCCACACCTTTATCGTCTGAGTTTAACCAGAATTGATAAAACTTATAGATACCAGTTAATTTGGAGTCTAACCATATGGCGCCGTCTTCAGATTTGCCAAATTTGATACCTGTGGCTTTGTTGATTATTAATGGACAAGACCAGACGTGCGCTTCGTCGCCAGTTTTTCGTCTTATCAAATCTACTCCAGCAATACTATTACCCCATTGATCTGCGCCGCATAACTGCAAAATAACGCCGTGTTCTTTGTGCAAATGCAGGAAATCGTAGCCTTGTATTAGTGAGTAGCTGAACTCGGCATAACTAATACCAGCACCGGATTCACCCAAACGAGACTGGACGAAATCGCGTGACATCATTTGCCTTAGTGGCACATGCTTGCCTATGTCTCGCAAAAATGTCAGATAGTTCATATCTTTAAACCAGTCATAATTATCTACAACGTCAAAATGCATACCAGCAAAAATCTGACTATACTGCTCGCTAATGCCCGCCTTATTCACGGCAATTTCTTCTAAAGACTTAAGCTCGCGCTCTTCGCTCTTACCGTCTGGGTCACCTATCATACCCGTAGCACCACCAACTAGCAGTATCGCTTTATGACCATGCTTTATAAATAATCGCGTCATCATTGCCGCGGCAAGATTACCGATCGTCATTGATGCCGCACTCGGGTCAACCCCCCAGTAGAAAGTTATTGGTGCACCATCTAATATATTGATGTCTTTAATTGTAGTCTGATTAACAAACCCTCGCCATTTTAGCTCTTCTGATAGTGTCATATTGCTCATAGAAATAAATTATAGCCTATATGTACGGCCAAGTCACAGTAGTTAGCGTATATAGATAAATATATCGACTTTAGTTTGCTATAATATGACGGTATACCTATAGGGAGAAAAGTTATATATATGAAGAAAATCAAGAAATTTATCAAGCCACAACAGGGTCGTAGCGGTAGTAAAGTAACCAAAAACAGTTTCGTTACCCGCAGTGGAAAAATCCAGAAAATTAACCGTTCGTTTTTTGACAAACTACTAAACGGTAAAGACTTAAAAGCACAGCGACGCGCTAAACGACTCGCTACTCTACCTAAGGGTCGAGTAAAGCGAATACTTTATCATATGAGCCCAAAGCGCATTTATCATTACTGGTTTAGCCGTGACGGCGTAATAATGGCCTTAAAACTTGTAGGACTAGGCATAGTTGTTGGCTCGTTAATGTTGGTAGGCGCATTATCTTACTTCCGCAAAGATCTTCCAAACCTCAAGGATATTTCTGGTAAAAATATTGGCGGCAGCGTTCGTTACTACGATCGCACCGGCCAAACTTTATTATGGGAAGACTACGATGCTGTTAAGCGTATACCTGTTGCAAATAAAGATATATCTAAATTTATGCAAGATGCAACGGTGGCAGTTGAAGACAAAGATTTCTTCAATCACGGAGGCTTTGACGTTAAGGGAATTCTTAGAGCTGGCATCAATAATGCTTTTGGCAGCAACAGCACACAGGGTGGCTCGACTATCACGCAACAGCTGGTAAAGCTGACCCAAGATTGGAGCAAAGACCGTACATATAGTCGTAAGATTAAAGAACTTATCTTATCTGTTGAATTAGAGCGTAGCTATTCTAAACTAGAAATTTTAACAGGTTATTTGAATGCCGCACCTTATGGCGGAATAGAATACGGAGTAGAGGCGGCCGCCAGAGATTACTTCCAGAAATCTGCCAAAGACTTAACTCTTCCAGAAGCAGCAATGCTTGCAACAATACCGAAGTCTCCAAGATATTATTCACCTTATAGTGACGACTTTGATAAAGCCTTATTTATTGGCCGCAAAGACTATATTTTGACACTTCTAGAGCAGCAGCACAAAATCACCAAAAAAGAGCACGATGACGCTAAAAAAGTAGATGTGCTTGCTGAAGTTAAGCCTAGACAACCAAA
>CALREK010000061.1:0-3783 GCA_943355165.1 uncultured Saccharimonas sp. (SeqCode)
ACCGCAGCTATTTTTTGAAGCTAAAGTCTTCTCCGTAATGCTTTTTGAGCCGTGAACGAATCGAACCAGGATGTCGTCCGAAAGTTTCCGTCAATATTTTGAGCTTAGCCCCAGAATCAAATAAAGTTTGTAATTTCTGGTCTTCATCTTTTGACCAAGGTCTATAGGCGTTCGGGTAGATTGCGCGCATTTTTTCTAACTTTTCAGACCATGTGCCGGCTACTGTCTTTTCTTTGGTTTTTTTGATTATTTTCGGCCTAGATTTTTCGGCCTCTTTCCAGTTCGATATTGCTATGGCATTTAACTCTAAGGCCTGCTCGCTTCTTTCCCGCAAGTCGATATCAATCTGACGAGCTAAGGAGCTGACTCGTAGAGCCATGCCATTTATACCGTCCAACACTAAATTATCTAATCCTCGAACTCTAGACAACGCCACGTATCCCATTCCTTCAACAAAGGCTTTACTAAGATCGATTCTGGCAGAGTCCAATGTCATTCCCTGGCTTTTATGAACGGTAATTGCCCATGCTAATCTTAGCGGCAACTGAGTTAATTGCGCTCGTCGTTTGTCGCCATCTACCAATTCCCAAGTATCGGGCTTGATAGTTAGTGTTTTGCCATTAATTAATTTAACAATCGGGAAGCCGCTGTCGTCATCAAAATCTTGTACTACTCCAAGGCTACCATTAACAAATTTCTTATCCTGGCTATTTTTGATACACATTATGACCGCACCAATCTTTAGCTCTAGTACTTCAGGGGCAAGACATGATCTTTTTAATTGTTCTACGAATTTTTTCGATCCAGTGGTTGACATCTCAAATATTTTTGAATCCGCATCGAGCTCATTCAAATGCTCAAAATTAATTCCATCCACGTCAGCATTTGTAGTCAGTAATCTTGTGGTCGAAACCCATGGATCACTAACAGCATCGGCTCGTGACTTCAGTACATCGATTTGGCTTTGGCGCAAAACTCCGGCACGGATTCCGTTTAGAATATCCGTATAGTCTTGGTCTGCTTTTTGTCTATGCTGCTCCATTAGGTAGCACACTACAAAAGTTTCGCCCCTCCATGATTTAGACATTGTCACAAAACTACCTTGCCTTGAGTCATAACGATTAATTGGCGGGAGCTGGAAGAAATCACCACTCATGACAACCTGCAAACCACCAAAGGCTCTATCGTTTTCTCTTATTTTGCGCGTAACCTCTTCTACTAGGTCTAGACGGAAATCATGCAACATACTAATCTCATCAATAACCAATATATCGGCTTTGATTATCAAATCTTTTCGTTGTTTGCTCATTCGTTGAAAGAATTGATCTGGTAATTCGTCATGTACCCCAATACCTGACCAAGCATGAAGCGTCGTGCCATTTAAGTGCGTTGCGGCAAGTCCTGTCGTAGCCGTCACCGCCACGTTCTTCCCTCTTTGTCTGGCCCTATGAATAAACTTGTTCAGGGTATGAGTCTTGCCTGACCCTGCCGCGCCGGTTAGCAACACAGAATTTCCTGCCTCTAGTATCGCTAATGCTTCGTCTTGCGTCATTTGTTTAGTATTCTTCCCTGTTAAGTACCGATTAGGACTTTTATCAACTCCACCACTAGCTGGTACAATATTTTACCACGGCAGGATAATAATATGACGAACATTTGCTAAAAATATATATTTTAGGGCTTGTTCTTCTGAACCTTTTTCTTGTGCGAGAAATATGCAAGCTCACGCCTCATCTGATCGATGCGAACGATATAATTCTCAAAGGCTTTGAGCAAATTAGAGTATTGCCAGTTAGGAGTCATGATATGAAGTAGCTTATTTTGCTCAATGAGATATTCTATTAAGCCATAAAAATCACCGTCACCAGAAACGATTATTGCTTTGTCGTAATTTGCTATCTCGCGCATAGTCCACAATACTAAGTCGGCGTCAATATTGCCCTTTATAGGCTTCTTCTCTTCTGGCTCCGCGCCTACATCTGCAGGCTTGTCGGTATTAACTTTGTTTAAATTCTGTGTCGGTTTTAAAACTACTAAAAATCCTAAGTCGTGCATTTGCATATACATGTCTTCAAATTCGGGCATATGTCCGATGAACATATAGGCTTTAGTAACGCCATATTTATCCTGAAGCAGCTTGCGAAATTTACGCCAGTCCATCTTCCAGCCCATTTTCTGTGTGCCTAGATTAAGATTCTGACTATCGATAAATGCGTAATTACCTTTGGGTTTCATGACTAAATAATACCACGCCGGGACTCAGACATCATCAAGCATAAACAAATTCAATGCCAAGCTCAACCATACATTATTTTATTTCTGGATGAAGATATCGTGTAATTATGTCGCCTGTGCAAACTTCTGATCAGTATTTTGGTTTCAGATATTATCATCAAGATACCAGGTATGTAGACTCCCACAATTAGCCCAACTGGGTTGCGTAGCAACTTTACAATTCTTCCAGCTATTGTGGACCTAAGGCGCATAATTCCAGTTATTTGATGCAACCTCAGCGGCGGATCAGTAGACTGCAGATTATCCCCTTTTGTTACCAAATACCCTTCTGTAATGTTTACAGAATATACGCGGTGAGTAATTGTCTCCTGTTGATTTATCCTACTTTGAAAGCTAATGACGTCCCCCACCCTCGGCCAATTTGCCAAGGGTGAGACTACAACTAGGTCGCCAACTCTTATTTTAGGTTCCATGCTTCCAGATTCTACTGTGACCATTTTAAAGCCCTTCAGCTCAATGACTGCCAGAAATACGCTAACCGTAACTATGCCCATAATCATTACGAGCTTAGAGAACTTAGCAACCCAGTAGAGTATGCTCTTCATATATGCCTAATTTGTTCCAGTGCCAGTAAATACGAGATCCAGGTCGCTGATCTGTGCAGTTTGCCCTGTAAAGGCGTCTGCCGACATTATTGCCTGTAGCTTATATTCGGCAACCATACTACCACTCAATGAATCCGTAAGACTAAGCCCACCATTAATATAACTATCAACTAGAGCTTTGACCGTGAAGGTCTGAACAGTGTTTGTGTCCAGCCTAGTCATAACAAACGAAACTTTAGTTAGATCAACATTACTTAGATTTACTGGGATGCTAACAATAGAAATGTGTAGTCCAAGATTAGCATTTCCGTAATTCTTTAAATAAAATATATTACCGTCAACTGGCGCGGCAATACCTCCAGGAATTAAATCTACAAAATTAAACCCAACACGAGTAGATGAAAAACTTGTAGCAGAAGTTCCGATTCTTAAATCGGCGGTGGCACTAGAAATTGTGCTATTGGTTAGAGTAGCTTGTGGACTTTGTAACGCCGCATATGTCACACCCGTCATTAACACCACCACAGCA
Source organism: uncultured Saccharimonas sp. (SeqCode) (assembly GCA_943355165.1). Taxonomy (GTDB): domain Bacteria; phylum Patescibacteriota; class Saccharimonadia; order Saccharimonadales; family AQU-01; genus CALRGT01. The sequence goes on from CALREK010000061.1 coordinate 3,370, forward strand.
CTTATTACGCCGACAGCCCGCGATACTGCTCCCGCCCATATTGATTTTTTACTCATACACCCTCCTTAATTAGTTAGTAATTTTCATACTGCGCTAACTAATTATTGGAGTCAAACATTATTCATATTGAGTTAATGTTCACCTGGTTTTGTCAGTTATTTGTAAGAATCAGACTGAGTAGTACTAGTCTATTTTGTGACCCTGGCGAGCTTTGTTGGCCCATTCATCAGCCAGTTCATTACCAGGGTCGTCATTGTGACCACGCACCCAAACTAAGGTCGCTTTTGAGTTTCGATAAAGCGGACAAACCTCCTGGACTATATCCAAATTCTTAATCACGCCACCCTTTTTCTTCCAACCGTTAGCCTCCCAAGATATAGACCATTTGGTGATAACATTAATCCAAAATTCACT
>CALREK010000062.1:0-3755 GCA_943355165.1 uncultured Saccharimonas sp. (SeqCode)
CCAACCAAATTTTCTTTGATCATTAAAGTATAGCTTTGGATTTTCTGAGTCATCGTCAAAGTCAAAAGTCACACGCGTAGATTTGTCTGGCAATCTGTTGATTAAACTATCGTTGGGGTGGCCTGCACCAAAGCGCTCTGTACCCACATATACTAATTGACCTGTCATTTTTAAATGAATAACCAGGGTGTAATTACTGTCGAGCTCTATCATCAGAACTTTAGCGCGACGTTTAACGGCCGTGACTTTGGCTCCAATAATAAACGCATTTACATCTGTTGGGGAGTTAGGAAAACTTTTTGGCCAATCAAAATCCACCGCTTTAATTGTCTTGCCAACAATCAAACTAGTGAGACCCGTACGAACTGTTTCAACCTCTGGTAACTCTGGCATGCAAATAATTATAAGCTATACTCTGTAATATGAGTTCAATTGCCGACATAATTTCTAAGAAAAAATACGACGAACCACCTGAAGTTCAGGTTATTAAAGAATTTGTTCGCGAAACATTTGCAAGCGAAGTACAGGTCAGCATTCAGGCAAAGCAGATAACAATAACCACAAAAAGCGCTGCTCTTGCCGGCACACTACGGATGCATACAAATACTATTAGCGAGCTGTGCGACACCGACAAACGTCTAGTTTTTCGTATTGGTAGCTAAAATTTTATACAGGTCTGTGCGCATCTGATCAAAATCTTTATACCAAACAGCTTTCATCCCAACGTCAATCGCACCCGTGCAATATCTTTCTTGATCATCAACAAAAACACACTCCTGCACTTCGACACCAAGCCTTGAAGCGATAGATTCGTAGGAGCCAGCATCTGGCTTTACGTATCCGTTTTGAAAAGATAAAGCGATCTCGTCAAACAAGGCTAAATCCTTTGCGGTAAAAATCTTATCCAACCAATTATCGCCAGCATTTGACAGCATACCGACTGAATATTTTGGAGCTATTTCTGAACGAATAAAGTCGATAAGTTGACGATTCGGCACCACCCCTTCTAGCATATTTTTGGTTGACTTCTCATCAACACCAGACATGGCCGATATATCTTTAATAAAATCTTCAATCGACATCAGCCCTGCATCTACTTGCTTCTGCAAGTCTCCACTACGCTCAAACAACTCCTTATTATTACCAAAATATTGGTAGCGATATGGAATCCAACCTTCTGTCGACAAGACACCGAAACAATCAAAAATAATAGCTTTTATCATTTGTTATAGGGGAAAGTTAGCTCACCAGTAATGGGATGAGCCACTACGGTAACACCTAGAATGGCAGGCATTAGGCCACCTGCTTTTACTGCGATATTAACTTTTCTCTCCCTTATCAAATCTAGCTGCCTCTGCTTTTTTGCAAGCGCAGCATCGCCATAACTACCGTCAGGATTGGTCAGCTCATGTTGAGCACGCTTAGCTTCTTCGCTAGCAAAATTCCGCTCAGAGACTCCAAGTCTTTTGATGGTTTTTCTTTGCACGTCAAGAATGGAGGCTGGGTCTAATAAACCCGTTAAAGCTGCTGCTTTTTCGCGTTTTTCATAATCTCTAATTCCCTCTCTGCCCGGCATGTCAAAATTCTTCACCTCTTTTTCGAAGGCTAGCAAAGTACGGTCCGGGTCGGCGTCCATAACCTTTTTCAAAACACCACCATACATTCTAAAATGATAAACTTCTTGCTTGCCTATCAACTTAGGCAGCTGACCCAAATTAGGCCCTAACAAGGCAGACCTATTACTATACGATGGATCTGTGGCGCCCTCTTGAAGGTCGGGATAGCTCATTGCTGCGGGAATAGAGTCAAGAACGGGATGAACACCAATTTGCATTAATCGTACGTGGTCATTATCGAACTGATCACCACCCCTGTCCCTTGCTAGACGATCAAGACCCAACGATCTGTCGTGGCCGTCCTCTTCTGGAACCCAAATTTTGTCATTCCAGCGCCTTAGCCCATTTGCTCCTGGCTCCGTCATTTCTACTCTCTGAGCAAAACCACCTATCATTCTTGAGTATCCAGCAATATATGACTCCGTTAGGTCTATTATGTCGGCTGAATCATCAAGCGCCTGAGTTGGATCGATTCCATTACTTAAATATAGAGATTTTAGCGCCAAGTGTTCGTTGTGAAGCCCTGACATGATGTCGGCTGCAGTAGCGGTCTCGTCATAACCTAGCATATCCCTGGCAATCGCCAGAGGCTTGAGGGGCTGCCTTTCAGAGTTCATCACTAATTTAGTAAATTCCTGATCGTCTATTTTATTGAGATCCGCACCCCTAGCCTCCCCACCGATGTGTATAGTCATCTGATAGTTAACAGCCTCGTTGAATACAGGTACAATTTTTTTATCTTCGGGTGATAGAAACTCAGACATATATGAATAAACTTTAGTCTATTTCACCCGATTAACGCAAGAAGAACTCTTAGCCTATTTCGTAGAAAGTAAACCAACAACTACTGCATAGTCAGGTATCTGCTTCTGGAACAAATCGCGAACTAACGGACCATTGCTACCGGCATTACCAATACCGACACCGCATGTAACGGACCATAACCTCTTGTCGGTATCTTTGCTGTTAGTGTTTTTTAGCTCGTAAATATACTTAGTACCTGTTGCACATACACCCGTATCGTCAGCAATTTTAGGTTTTATCTCTTTTAGAAATGCTTGGTATTCAAGTGCGTGTAAAAATGCATCAAAAGCAGCTTGGTTATTATCAAAATTTTTGGATTTAACAACTAGATTCTCGTAGCCAACAATATACTCAACTCGTCTTTCGTCGCGAGACACTATAATTCGAGTAGCTGTGTGTATTTCGTGGCCAACAATTGGCCCCTCTACAGTTACGCTAACTTCCGCGTTTGTGGCAACGTAATCTGAAAGCACTTTTGTGCTCAGGGCAGACTTCTTTGTTGCGTCCTTGCTAGTAGAAGTGTTTGAGGTACCAGGAAAAGCCAACTTAACGCCAATAAATAGCATAATGATGACCGCAATGATTCCAAAATAATATTTCATAATGTAGTTCTCCTCAACTTAACAGGTTTATAATACCACATTAAGCAAATAAAAGCAATACTATATTACGTGTGTAGGATCCCAGCAAGTTCGGTGGTCGCTATCCAACCCTTTTAGCTCAGCCATGTCTGCCTCGTCTAGCTTAAAGTCGAATATATCAATGTTAGATAGCACTCTGTCGGCCTGTTTTGACTTCGGTAGAACTATCGCACCCTGCTCGACACACCAACGAAGCATAATCTGAGCAGAAGTCTTGCCGTGCTTGTCTGCAAGCTTCTGAAGAACAGGGTTATCCATACCGTAACCATGCGCTAGCGGCGAGTAGGCCTCAAGTACAATCCCCTGCTCGCGGCAGTACTCTACAAGCTCTGGTTGCTGTAAATACACGTGCAATTCCACTTGGTTTACGGCTGGGACTACATCGCAATTAGCCAACAATTCTTTCAAATGCTTAACAGTGAAATTACTAACTCCAATTGCCTTGGCGCCTCCGTCTTGATGGATCTTCTCAAGCTCCTTCCAGGCGTGATTCCGCAGCAGAGTTACCGGGAAATGTAGTAGCAATAGGTCGACATAATCAGTCTTTAACCTCTTGAGCGAACGATTAAAACTAGGGATAGTTAGTAGCGGCGCAAAGTTTACTATCCATATTTTAGTAGCTATAAAGACATCCTCCCGCTTGATTCCACGATCTTCTAGAGCCTTAGCCAGCTTGCCTTCGTTTCCATAAATC
>CALREK010000063.1:0-3668 GCA_943355165.1 uncultured Saccharimonas sp. (SeqCode)
CGAGGCAATTCACAAAACCCGCTCGAGCCTAAGAGCAATTTTAGGCCTAGATAGATGATCAGAACTCGTGCAAACGAGGACAGAACCCGGCTTACAGATCATCTGGCATATATAAAAACACCGCCCCTAAAAGGCGGTGTTTTTCTTAGTACTTCAATGCTATCAACTATGAATGGGTCTATTTGTTGGTAGCTTTGACTACTGCTTCAAAAGATTTCGGCTCATTAACAGCTAGTTCAGCTAGGATCTTGCGATCTAGAATGATATTAGCAGTTTTTAGGGCAGCAATTAATCGGCTGTAAGTAGTGTCGTGTAAGCGAGCAGCTGCATTAATACGAGCATTCCATACTTGTCGGAATGTTCGCTTGCGGTTGCGTCGGTCGCGATAAGCGTGTTGCAATGACTTTGTAACAGCTTGGCGGCCTCTTTTAATACTGCTACGGTTGCCTCTGGTGAAGCCCTTAGTAGCTTTGCGAATCTTCTGGTGTCTGGCGTGACTGGTGACGCCTCGTTTAACTCTCATCTATACTCCCATTCTTGTCTTGATATTTCGTGCAAATTTACCGACGATCTGTTCGGTGCCAGCTAATTTACGCTTACGAGCTGCACTCTTCTTCTGCAAGAAGTGACTGCGCATCGAATGACGGCGTAGTACTTTGCCGTTCTTGGTGATTTTGATGCGGTCTTTTGTGCCGCTGTGTGACTTAAGCTTTGGCATTTTTCTTCTCCTGGTTTAGGTTAGGTAAGGCTTTGCCTGTACCTCTTATTACGAATGATAATTGTCGTCCGGCGAGTGATGGTGATTGTTCAACCACTATGCTGTCCCCGAACATCTCGATCACTTTAGCCGCAAGTTTATAACCTAGTTCCTGGTGAGCCATTTCGCGGCCCTTGTACCAAACTCCGATTTTAACCTTGTGACCAGCTTCCAAGAAGCTTGTAACCTTGCGCAATTTGACGGCTAAATCGTTTTCGCCAATCTTGAGACCGAAGCGCATTTGCTTTATCTCAACCACTTTGACGTTGCGTTTATTCTTCTGAAGCTGCTTTGTGCGCTGGTAGTTAAACTTGCCCCAATCGACAATTTTAGCTACTGGCGGGCTGGCGTCAGGTGAAATCTCCACCAAATCCAGTCCTGCTTCTTCTGCCAAACGTAAAGCCTCACCTTTCGACATGACGCCAAGTAATTTGCCGTCTTCGTCCACTACACGTAGTTGTGACGCCTGAATAAGATGGTTCAGACGAGTCGGTTTAGCGATAAGTTCGTTCTCCTTGCTATCATTTAGGTTCGTCCCATTATAACAGAGAGAACATCAGAGGTCAACCTCATCTTGTTATTTTTGATTAGCTTAACCTGCTAGACCATTAGTAGTTTATTGTTCTTTTTGAAAAGAGCTGAACTTTGCCTCTTTTGTCTCGGACAATAGCTTACCGTTACTTTTGTTTCGGCAAAAGTAACACAAAACCGAGGGGCGGTGGCACCAGCTCGATATAGCTTCCGAACAAGGAGCACAACACAGCCTGCGGAACTAGCCCCGCCATTGGCGGGGCGTCAGACAGTCCTCGGCAGGAAGTGTTGTTGTGCTCTTGTCGGAATCTATTTCGGGTAGTCACCAAGCCCCACCTAGAACCATGGAATGATTGCTAAAGACAATCATAATTTTAAATATTGCCCGCCTTCAGCGGGCATCCTTGGTCTTATATGGGGCTTGGCTGCTTCCTGATACATGTCTCGTCAAACTGACAACTATTAGCCGAGGACTGTCTGACGGCCCGCCCTCCCAAAATAATTGAGCGGGCCTAGTTCCGCAGGCAGTTGTCAGGCTTGACCCTGGGACTGTATCAAGAAGTAGACACCGCCCCTCGGTTTTGCGCCATCTTTTGCCGAGACAAAAGTGGCATAAGAAACAATTTTTATTAAAAGGTAACAGTACGTTTTCGGTATTGCAAAGCCTCCGCCATATGAGCCGAAGTAATAAACTCAGAAGATTCTAAATCCGCAATAGTCCGAGCCACCTTGATAGACTTCATATAGTGCCGAGCCGAAATCTGCAGCCGCGAAGCCGCCTGATTAAGCAGTTCCTGTGCCTCGGGCGAAAGTAAGCCAATCTTTTTGATATCTTGATTAGTCATATCGCTGTTAGTCTTGGTAGTAGTCTGGAATCGTTCAGTCTGCCGAGTTCGGGCTAAAACCACCCGATCGGCAATTTCAGCGCTGGATTCTTGGTCGTCACTGGTTAGTAACTTGGCGTGAACCACCTCATCAACATCTACGTACATATCAATTCGATCGATAATTGGCCCAGATAGTTTACGTTGGTAATTAGTTATTTGGTGAGGCATGCAGCTACATTCATGGCTGGTGCCGTAATATCCGCAGGGGCAGGGGTTGGCGGTTGCGACTAGGATAAAATGAGCCGGAAAGATAAGGCTATCACGTGCTCGCGCCACGCTTATTATTTTGTCTTCGAGTGGCTGTCGTAAGGCCTCAATTGTGGCTCTGCCAAATTCTGGCAACTCATCCAAGAATAATATTCCTCTGTGGGCTAAACTAATTTCGCCTGGGCGAGGATATTGCCCGCCACCAATTATAGATATATCGCTCGCACTATGATGCGGTGAACGAAATGGTCTGCTGTGAATAATTACATCGTATTGTTTGCTGGCTAGGCTGTGAAGATGAGTTACTTCGAGCATTTCTTCTGGGCTAAGCGCAGGCAGGATGGTCGGCAAGGCTTTGGCTAGCATGCTTTTCCCGGTGCCTGGCGGTCCGTTTAGCAGAACATTGTGTGAGCCGGCGGCAGCTATTTCGAGCGCACGCTTGGCTCTCTGTTGGCCCACAACATACTTAAAGTCGCTGCTAGTACTATCTCCCGGCGACGATTTAACACGTCCGGTGGTTCCGTTATTGGTGGCAATAGATTTTAAGCTGACAGTATTATTTAGATGTAGATAAATATCACGGATATTCTGAACGGGGATAATGGTTATATTTGGTACTAGTAGAGCTTGGCGAGCGTTACCGTAGGGAATATAAAATATATCAAACCCCAACTCACGCCCGGCCAGTAATTTACCGATAATGCCTCGGACTGGGCGAACGCTACCGTTAAGTGCGAGCTCGCCAATCATTAAAGTATTGTCGCCAAGTGCTTGGCTGGTCTGGCTGCCGGCGATTAGGATTGCTGTAGCTATAGCTAGATCAAAACTCGTGCTGTCTTTTGGAATATCTGCAGGAGCTAGATTAACAGTAATTCGCTTCTTTGGTAATTTAAGTTCAGCATTAGTAAATGCGCCGCGCAACCTCTCCTTGGCTTCATCGACAGCCTTATTAGCCAGTCCGACGATGATAATGCTTGGTAGGCCGTTAGATAAGTGGCATTCCACATCTATTACTACTCCAGTTGAACCCGAGTCAATAACGCTTTGTACGGTCGCACTCATGTTAGCCTCATTTCTAATTGAATAGTGTAGGGCAGTGTGGGCTAAAAAATTATGAATAAAAGCTTACAAAGTAACCTGCGGGGTGCTAGTCTCTACAAAGAAAAACCCGCCTATTTGTGGCGGGGTTTTCTTGGGTGATGAGTTTTGGTGTGTGTTTGATTTTGTTATTAGAACTAATTGTTTTTATGGAACAACGGCTTGCGATAAGCCGTTGTTACTGAAGA
>CALREK010000064.1:0-3660 GCA_943355165.1 uncultured Saccharimonas sp. (SeqCode)
AAGGCTTTTCTGCCTAGCAAAAAGGGAATTAGCACTAAACTTCATAAACTAGCAGATATTTTATGGGGAAACCCAACAAATAGATGGCGAACAATAATCATTATTTTCTTATTTATATTGATGACTATTTTTGTGCCTCAGAGCAGGTACTTCCTACTAAATACCGCTGGCGTCCGATCAAGTGTTTCGTTGACTGTATTAGAAGAGTCGAGTCAGCAGCCACTTAAAAATATTGAAGTAACAATAAATGGTCAAAGTAGCTTGACCGATGGAGATGGAAAGGCGACAGTCAAGAGAGTTAAGCTTGGCAAGACTACTTTACGGATCAAAAAACGAGCGTATGCAGAATTATCAAAAGTAATAACTATTGGTTGGGGTAGTAATCCTATTGGTAACTTCAACCTAAAAGCAGTTGGAACTCAGTATAGTTTTGTTGTTAAAGATTTACTGTCTGGCTTGCCTATAGATTATGCAGAGGCTGGAGTAGGTGAGGCGATATCTACCGCAGACAAGAACGGCAAAGTTTTGATAGCTACAGATCCTAGTAATGTTCAGAATATTGTCATTACTGTCAACGCCAAATCTTATAGAACAGAAAAGGTCAGCATATCGGTTGATAGTAAGGTTGAACAAGTCGTACAGATGGTTCCTGCTCGCAAGAGCGTGTTTATATCTAAAAGAACAGGAAAGTATGACCTATTTAAAGTGGATGTCGACGGAAAGAATGAGGGCTTAATACTTAAGGGTACGGGTTCTGAGCAAGAAGGTATGGCATTGCTATCACATCCAGCGGACGAGTTCACCGCATATGTGTCCACTAGAGACAATGCGCGCAATAAGGACGGATTTTTGCTTAGCACTTTGCTCATAATTAATCTTGGCGACAATTCTATCAAAAGTATCACGCAGTCAGAGAGTATTAAATTGATTGGTTGGTCGGGCGACAGGTTGGTTTATATGCAGATCGTAGCCGGGGCTAGCGCGTTTAGTGAAAAACGTTATCGCATAATGAGCTACGACTATAAGACGACCGATAAGCGCGAACTAGCAGCAGGGAATTATTTTAACGATACTGTATTAGTCGGAGGCGTTGTTTATTACGCCAACACAGGACTGACTCTGGATGACGGCTCTTCAAACTTTAGTAAGATTAATGTAGATGGCTCAGGTAAACAGATTGTTGTTAATAAGTTAGTGTGGAATATCTTCCGCTCGACCTATGAAAAGATGACTTTATCTGTAGATCAAGACTGGTATGACTATAAGATAGGCACTACGACAACAACTAAGTTGGCGGGTCAGCCAGCTGGACTTAAGAGCTTTACATACTTTGATAGTCCAGATCTTAAACATAGTCTTTGGGTAGAAGAAAGAGACGGTAAGGGCGTGCTTTTGGCCTACGACACAATAACTAAGACCGACAAGGCTCTTAAAACTCAGAGTGGATTAATTAGTACGGTAAGATGGTTGAGTAACAATACTGTAGTTTATCGCATACACACTAGCCAGGAGACTGCTGACTATGTGTTGAATCTAGATGGTGGCGAAGCGAAAAAGATCAAAGATGTCACAAATACTATCGGCATCGACCAAGGTTATTTCTAAGAAGAAAAAAGAACTTAGTTTGCAGGGATTAGGAGCAAGACTGTATATGCTTATGGTAGAATATATGTATTGTATTTAATAAAGGAAATAAAGAAACATGAATAAGTATCTTAAAAGATTAACATTATCTGTTGTTGCTTTAGGATTGCTCGTAATAGCACCTATGGCGTCAGCTGAAACAAATACCACCACCACTAAGAAGGCCGATACTACTGGATCAGTAGCTGAATCAGCCATTGAGATGAAGAATAGAGAAGCTAGACTAGAAAAAGAAAAAATCGAGCTTAAGGTTAAGCCTGAAACAAAAGAAGTCGAAAGTATAAAGTCTAAATGTAAGCCTGCGCAACTAAAGATTAAGGATGTAGGCGACAAAACAGAGCTAAATGTTAAAGAACGATCCAAAGCATACACCGAAGTAGTAACTAAATTGACGGAAACTGTCGCAAAACTCAAAGTTAAAGGCGTAGTCACAACAACTCTAGAGCAGGAAATAGCCCTATTGAATACTAAGATAGCGTTGTTCAACACTGATCTAGCAACATACAAGACAGCTTTAAGCGATTTGAAACTACATGATTGTGTCGCCGACCCTACCGGATTCAAAGCTGTTCTTGAGTCAGCACGTACAGTTAACACCAAGCTAATTGCCGATGCAGCTGATATTAAGGCTTACATCAAGAACACTATAAAGCCAACCTTATTACAGATAAGAACAGCACTTGAAGCGCAGGAAAAAGTAACTACTAACAAAGAAAGTAACTAGTCATGGAAGATACACAAAACAACACTCAACCAGTAGGCATGCCAGAAGGTCCGATGCCTGAAATGCCAGCAGTAAGCACGGCGCCAACAGTAACTCCAGCTCCATCAGCGAACCCTATGGGCGCTGATATTATTAGACCTGCTGCTATGCCTCAGGCACCAATGGAAGCTCCTGTAAATAACTTTCCAGTAGAGAGCTCGGCTCAACCTGCAACAGATTTCAATGTAACGCCAACTACACCAGCCCCTGCCATGCCTAGCGATAGTAACACTCCAGCCGATGTGTCTCCATTAATTGCGTCTACTCCAAAGACACCAAAAAAGAAGTCTAAAGCTCTAGTTTTGGTTATCGTAATTGTTGCCGTAGTTCTTGCAGCAGCTGCAGTGTTCTTGTACTTAAATTCTACTAAGACAACCACCAAAACTACCAAAGTTACAGTGGCCTCACCAACTGTTGCAGTTAAGCCAGCAACATCAGCCGACGTAACTAAGCTATCAACAGATCTAGACGCAAGTATTGCTGTAGCAGATGCCACACAAGATATTACTTCTAGTGATCTAACCAATACAGCACTTGGCCTTTAATAGATAATTTTAGTATTATGTTCGCACGATGGTTAAAAATTTCAACAAACTAGACGATATTGAGCTAGTTCAGCTAATAAAATCTGGCGCAATTGGCGTTTTACCGACAGATACAGTTTACGGATTAGTTGGGTATGCCCGCATGCCATCTATTTTAGATCAAATTAATGTACTTAAGGGGCGTGAGCAAAAGGCCGGTACAATGTTGGCTGGATCAGTTGATCAGTTAATTGAATTTGGACTCGACCCCTTAGCGCTAAATAAAGTGGCGCATTTATGGCCAAATCCCATAAGCGTTGTTATTGACTGCGATGCGAGCGTTATTAACCAAATTCAAGGCTCAGGCTCGATTGCCGTTAGAATTCCGGCAAATGAACAGCTCCGGTCTCTTTTGCAGGCTACGGGTCCGCTTGTTACCTCTAGTGCCAATCTGAGCGGCAACCAGGTAGTGTCTAATATTGAACAGGCCACAAAAATTTTTGGTGAAAATGTTAGTTTCTATGTGGATGGTGGTGATTTAAGCGACAACGCCGCATCAACAATAGTTAAGCTCTCGGGCGATAGACTGTCGATTATTAGACAGGGAAGTTACGAGCTAGACTTTACCGAACTTGCTTCTTAGCCATTCATCTAGACTTGCGCCGCCGCCTCCAGAAAGGCAAACAACCATATCGCCTGCGCCAACATGATCTTTGATGGTTTGCTCTA
>CALREK010000065.1:0-3615 GCA_943355165.1 uncultured Saccharimonas sp. (SeqCode)
ATAATATCTTCGACAGCTCCAGAACCTACGTTTTTAACAGCGTTCATCCCGAAACGAATTTGACCCTGCTTTACCGTTTCGCCAGGTACTACTGCGAACTCTCCAAAAGATTGGTTGACGTCTGGCGCCAATACTTCTAGGCCCATGTGCTTGCATTCACTTATTTCTATACTTAATCTGTCTGTATCGTCAAAATCACTTGTCATTAGAGCTGCCATAAACGCTGCAGGATAATGAGCCTTCAAATAGGCCGTATGATAGGAAGTCAGGGCGTAACAAGCGGCGTGCGCCTTAGGAAAGGCGTAGGCTGCGAATGCTTCAAGCTGTCCCCAAAATTTTTCCATGACTTGTGGATTGGCGCCCACTGTTTTAATCGCTCCATCAATAAACGTAGCCTTCATCTTAGCCATTTCTTCAGGCTTCTTCTTACCAATAGCTTTTCTGAGAGTATCAGATTGGCCGCCTGTAAAGCCGCACATTTCACGGCTAATTTGCATCACCTGTTCTTGATAAACAATAATACCGTAAGTTGGCTTCAATGCCGGCTCCATTGCAGGATGCAGATATTCAATTTCTCTTAATCCGTGTTTTCTAGCGATAAAATCCTCAATCCACTGCATCGGTCCAGGACGATACAATGCGCCCATAGCCACAATATCATCAAATACCGTCGGCTTAAGATCTTTCAAATACCTCTTCATGCCAGCAGATTCAAGCTGAAATACTCCAGTAGTATCACCTTTAGCAAGTAACTTATAAGTTGCCGCATCATCTAAAGGCAGAGTATTGATATCAATGTCTTTTTTGTAAACTTTCTTAATAATTCTCAAAGCGTTCTTGATCGTAGTTAAGTTTGATAGTCCCAAAAAGTCCATCTTCAATAATCCTAGCTCCTCAACAGGACCCATAGAATACTGTGTAGACACTACGCCCTTCTGGGCCATTTCCAAAGGTGCAAACTTAACGATATCGTCTGGCGCAATTACCACTCCTGCTGCGTGCACACCATGAGATCGAATAGTCCCTTCTAGTCTAATCGCTAAATCAAATACTCTCTTTGTAAGATCACTGGCTTCATACTCTCTCTTCAAATCAGGGTCATCTACTATAGATTTTGATAGTGGAATATGCCTGCCCTGTACTGGCGGAGGAATCATTTTTGCAAGACGATCTGCCTCTGCATATGGAACTTGTAAAACCCTAGACACATCTCGTACAGCGTTTCGTGCCGCCATTTTACCGAATGTGACAATATTTGCCACTCGTTCTTTTCCGTACTTTCTTACACAATACTGGATAACTTCTTCACGGCGCGAATCCTGTATATCAATATCAAAATCGGGCATAGATATACGATCTGGATTAAGAAAACGCTCAAACAATAGTTCATACTTAAGCGGATCAAGTTCAGTAATCCTAAGCGCAAAAGCTACAATCGATCCTGCGCCACTACCTCTACCCGGGCCAAAAATGATTCCTTCGTTCTTGCCCCAGTTAATAAAATCCTGAACGATCAAAAAATATCCGTTGAATCCCATCCTATCAATAGTTCCAAGCTCATAATCTGCTCGAACAACAACTTCTGGCGGCAACACATCCTTCATAGACTGAATAGTCATCTTCTCGGAAGCTTTTGCGTCTACGTTATTGTAGCGTTTCAATAACCCCGAGAAAGTGAGTTTATCTAGATAGCTTTTTTCGGACTCACCATCCGGAACAGAAAATTTTGGAATAAGGTATTCGCCCAACTTCAACTCTACATCGCATCTATCAGCAATATCACGTGTATTCGTTATCACGTCCGGATGATCTGCGCCCCATCTTTTGATTATCTCTTCGGGCTCAGTAACATGAAGCTCAAACTCTTTTAAACTCATTCGCTTTTCATCGCTCAAAAATGAACCAGTCTGAACACACAATAATATTTCGTGCGCTTCCTGGTCTTCATGTCTTAGGTAATGAGCATCGCTAGTGACAACAACTGGAATATCTAATTCTGCTGACAATTTGAATATTTGATCATTCACAGCAGTTTGCTCAACCCATCGAGCAGGATGCTTCAGATGTCCATGATCTTGTACTTCAAAATAATATCTGTCACCAAATATTGATTTATACCAAGTGGCTACGGCAACGGCCTTGTCATACTGGCCTTGTCTTAGGGCATCCCCAATCTCTCCACCAATACATCCACTAAGGATGATTAGTCCTTCGTTATATTTTTCTAATAAATCATGATCAACTCTAGGCTTATAATAAAACCCATCTAAATTTGCAGTCGTACTTAAACGCATTAAATTTTGGTAACCCTGATTATTCATTGCCAAAACGATTAAGTGAAAAGGTGTCTTATCTTTGCTAGGATCCCTGTCTGTATGACCCCTTGGAGAGACATAAGTTTCCATACCGATAATTGGCTTAACATCACCGGCCTTGGCCGTCTTATAAAATTCTACAGCTCCCGACAAAGTTCCGTGGTCTGTAATAGCAACAGCTTTCATGCCCATCTCGTTAACATAATCAATCAATGCCGGGATTTTCGTAAGTCCGTCCAGCAAGCTGTATTGAGTATGATTATGTAGATGTACGAAATTTGCCGGAGTTAATTCTTTAACCATACTTAATCCTGATTTTATAAATATATGTACATCTATTGTAACCGACTTTGCCAGCCTCTGCCCCTGCTAAGTCAGTGAAAGCGATAATTACAACAGGACTAGCGGTTAACTTCGACTGAAGATCTAACTTTATCCGCGAAATGGCCAATTAAAGGGATTTGCTTAAAGAAGGAAAGCACAAAAATAAGTATCGATACTACTATGGTGGCGCCAATTACCGTGCCGAGTCCAGTAAAAATTCCTTTAACAAAACTAACTTTATAAGCTTTTTTGTGATTAATGTAACCACTCTCATAAAAGCTCTCCAGCATGCGTCCTAGAGTCTCGTACTCCTTGTCGGTTCTACTTGCTTGTTTTTTTAGTTTTTGTATCATTTGTTAAATACTTTTTAAGGTGGTCTATAGCCTTGTTAACGTCATTTATTGCTACTTGTAGCTCTTCGTCAGCAGCACCACCTTCGTGTAGTGCAGAAATCATTTCACGAGCCTTATCTTTGGCAGTGTTAGCAGTCACAAGAAGAGCTGCCAATTTATCGTCCGTCTTATCTTGAAGCTTATCTCGAGTTTCGTTACCGGCAACAATAAGATCGTTGACTTCACTATGCATTGACTTGAGTTTTCGCTCTGTTTCAGAACGTGTTTTAGATGCCGTGTTGTGAATTGTCTTTCGTAAACTCTTTCCAGTTTTTGGAGCTGTTAGAATTCCAGCCAAATAACCTACTGCCGCTGCTACAGCTGTACCGATAGCTATTTTTTCTGTTTTTTTCTTCACAATATTACCCCTTTAAATTGTCTTATTTTTTGTCGGTATATGATCTGGCCATCTTGCCTAGTGTCTTAATTAAAACGGCAGGACCAGCGGTTTTATGCAAGAAGTCACCAACTGCTTCTGCTTTCTCGGCAAATTCTTCAGCCTTCTCGGTTATTTTCCGGACATTGTCTAATATTTGAATCGTTTTTATTACAGCCACTATGCCTAATACCAGGAAGGTAGCAAG
>CALREK010000066.1:0-3601 GCA_943355165.1 uncultured Saccharimonas sp. (SeqCode)
AGACCTATAATAGGCTAGGGGATTGGCGACGGATTCACCTACGGCTTTTTTGGCAGCAAAGTGTATGATTGCCGAGGGTTTAGTCTCTCGCATGACCTTTTGCATGAATGGCTTGTCGTTGACGTCACCATGAAAGAACAACAAGTCTGATGTAGTCAGGTCTTTTAAATTGTCTATAACTGACTCTGCACTATTAGAGAAGTCGTCGATTATTACTGGCGTATAGCCAGCCTCATGCAGGGCGACTACGGTGTGTGAGCCGATGAAGCCGGCGCCTCCAGTAACAAGTATCTTTTGCATGTACTTAGTCTAGCAGAGAGTAGGTAATTTATCATTTGTCATTGACCATTTATTTAGTCAGGTGACATTTGTTCATTGTAGCTTCAATGTAAAATGATCCCTGGTAATTAATGATCAATGACAAATTGTCTTATTCCACAGTTACCGATTTTGCGAGGTTGCGAGGGCGATCAACATTACGACCAAGAGCTAAAGCGCAGTGATAGGCGAATAGTTGCAACGGTATAGCTGCTAGAAGTGGTTGGAGTTGTTCGATAGTTTTAGGTATTTTAATTACGTCGTCGGCCAGATCCTTCAATTTAGCCGTATCATTACAAATAGCGATTACAGGGCCTCCGCGAGCCTTAATCTCTTGAATATTGGACATGGTTTTCTCGAATAGTTCGCCATCTAGTGCCAATGCCATAGTTGGGAAGTTTTCGTCTATCATGGCGAGTGGGCCGTGCTTCATCTCGCCTCCCGCGTAACCTTCTGCATGTATATAACTTAATTCCTTTAATTTTAAGGCTCCCTCGAGCGCCACTGGATACATATATCGACGGCCAATATATAGGAAGTCACGATGATGGCTGTATTTTTTGGCAAGTTTTTTGATAGCTGGCTCTAGTTTTAATATGGCTTCAATTTTAGCCGGCAATTTGTCTAATTCGTTGATCATTTCTTCGTATAGAGGCGTATTCCCGTCTGATAGATATAATGCGATCAAGGCCAGGACTGTCACCTGAGCTATAAACGCTTTTGTACTGGCGACTGACTGTTCGCTACCAGCATGGCAATATACGCCTGCGTCTGTAAGCCTGGCTATGCTTGAGCCTACCGCGTTCACTACACCTAATCTTAATACGCCATAGCCAGCCACTTTTTCTAGAGCCGCTAATGTATCTGCTGTTTCGCCAGATTGTGATACGGCAATAACCATAGTGCTTCTATTTAGTGGTTCGACACGATATTTGAACTCGCTAGCCTGCTGAACTTCTACCGGTATGCCGGCTATTTCTTCGATCAAATATTCTCCTACTAAACTTGCATAGAAGGAGGTACCACAAGAAACAATAATAATACGGTCAATATAACGCAACTGTTCTTCGACTAGTTCTAGGCCGCCAAGCTTTATTAATTTTTGTTCGACGCGTAATCTACCAAGTAGTGCAGAGCGAACCGTCTGAGGAGCTTCGTAAACTTCCTTGATCATGAAGTTTGGGTGATCGCCAAGTAAAGCTTGTTCTGGGTCGTATTCGAGTTCTTCCGGGATTCGTTTAGCTAGTTTGCCTTTTTTGATATGGATAATCTCACAAGACTCAGCCGTGATTACGGCGGCCTCGTAGTCATTTAAGAATATTACTTTTTTTGTGTGTTCCATTATTGGCGTAGGATCACTAGCGATGAAATTTTCTTTGTCACCGATACCAATAACTAAAGGACTCGAAAGCCTAGCTGCGTACATAGTGTCAGGCGAAAGTGGAGTTACCATAACTACAGAGTAAGCACCTTTTAGGCTTCTGATTGTCTTTAGGAAAGCCTCTTTGACATCTCCGAGTTTTTTATAATTGTAGGCAAGTAGCTGTGGAATAACTTCAGTATCTGTATCGGATTTAAAAGTAACTGATTGCGCTTCCAGCATCGTTTTAATGTCTTGGAAATTTTCTACGATACCGTTATGAACTACATAGAACTGTTTGTCGCTGTCAGTATGTGGGTGTGCGTTTCGTTCCAAAGGCGCTCCGTGGGTGGCCCAACGTGTATGTCCTATGCCCAATTTTCCGATCAGGGGTTTGCCGGCTAGCTCATCACGTACGCTCGACACGCGGCCTACGCTACGCACTAGTTTTGCGCCATCATCATTAATCACAACTAAACCAGTCGAGTCATAGCCGCGATACTCGAGCGTGGCTAGGCCGTCTAGAATAAAGTTTTGAGCTTGTTCTGGTCCTACATATCCTATAATTCCACACATGTAATAATCCTTATATTGACCATTTGACATTTATTTAACAGGTGTCATTTGGTCATTGTAGCTTCAATGAAAAATGTTTAATGACAAAATAAATGTCAAATGTTCAATGACAAATGCCAAATTTTCCTAATTTTTGATTTTGTCTGCGAGAGCCTTATCGATAAGCTCGCGTATATCTACCTTAAAGACTTCTGGTTTGAATTGCACTGCTTTATTTACAACGGCCTTATGATCCCATTTTATTTTTTTAAATTTCTTTAATGCTAATTCAAGACTATCGGCGTTCTGTTCGTTAAAAAACACTCCTGTTTTGGACTCTTCTACATAGTCTAGCGCGCCACCAGCGTTGTAGGCTATCACTGGCGTACCAGCGGCCATCGCTTCTACTGGGGCTATGCCAAAATCATCTATACCAGGAAAGATAAAGGCTTCGGCAGTTTGAAAATATTTAGCGAGATCTGCGTCACTAACGTTAGTCAAGAACTCTATTGTTGGACCGGCCAAAGATACTAATCTTGCGTGGTCTGGGCCATTACCTATAACACGTAAAGGGAGGCCTAACTTAGAGCAGGCTGTTACAGCCAAATCAACTCTTTTGTATGGCGTTTGGCGAGCTGCAATAACAAAACCTTTGCGTTCTAAAGAACCGCTTTTTTGGATGAATTTATCAACGTCAACTGGCGGATTTATAACAGTTGCATCTCTGTCGTAATATTTCTTGATTTGAGATTTCGTATAGTTCGAATTGGCGACGATATAATCAGGTCGTTTTGCTGCTTTATAGTCCCAGCGTCGCATTGGTCCGACAAGAGCTTTTAGCCCTATTCGCGCAACTGGATCGAATTTTCCAAAACCTGGGTTGGTAATATATTCATCGTAACGGCTCCAATAATAGTGTGTTGGTGCGTGACAATAGTTAATATGGACTGTATTCGGCCCGGTCTTTAATCCTTTGGCCTCAGCACCAGAACTGCTGATCACTAAATCATATTCAGATAGGTCTAAGTTACTGAACCAGCTTGCTCGAAGCATTGGAATAAACTTCTTAATCTTAGAAAAGGGTGCTTTACCTAAATACCCGGTTACTACTTTATTGTCTAGTCTAGTGCGCCATTCTGGCGTGGAGTATGAGGTGTATATAGGCGCGTCAGGGAACATTTGATGCAAGGCTAAAACGACCTTTTCGGCGCCTCCACCGGTTAGCCAGTCGTGAACTATCGCTACCTTAAGTTTCTTGGTCATGAAAGAGTCTGTTTGTCTTCGTGTTCGTTTACTATAACTGCTTTAACTGTCTTTAGGAGGATTACAATATCAAGCCAAAAACTCCAGTTTTGAGCATAATATACG
>CALREK010000067.1:0-3590 GCA_943355165.1 uncultured Saccharimonas sp. (SeqCode)
TAAGATTAGAGCCGACGTAGGTACGGCAATAATCATAGTCATGACGCCAAAAAATGCGTTAACATCAGCCCCTGCCCCCATAGTAAAGAAGTGGTGAAGCCATACTGATAGGGCGAATGTCGAGACGCCAATCATACCGAGTACGTTGGATTTGTAACTGGCGAGTGGTTTGCGGCTAAAGGTTGCGACAACTTCTGAAAATATTCCAAAACACGGCAACATTAATATATAGACTTCTGGGTGTCCCCACATCCAAATAAGGTTTGTGTACATCATAGGATCGCCGCCACCTACTGTCGTGAAGAAGTGTGCGCCCAAGTATCTATCGAAGAACATCAAAAACAGTGTAGCTGTTAGTAGCGGGAATACGGCGATCGCCATAATCATGCTGCAAAATGCTCCCCATGTGAACATTGGCATTCTACCGAGTGTCATGCCTGGTGCTCTCATTTTTAGAATGGTCATTACAAAGTTAATAGCACCAAGAGTTGTGCCGATACCAGATATCTGGAGGCTCCAAATCCAGTAGTCTACTCCAACACCAGGGCTAAATAACTTGCCAGAAAGTGGTGCTACAGCTAACCAGCCTGTTGCTGCATACTGCCCTCCGAATAAAAAGAACATACTTACCATGATGGCTCCGGCTACGAATAGCCAAAATCCTAGAGTATTTAGAAATGGAGATGCTAGGTCACGCGCTCCAATTTGTAAAGGTACGATGTAGTTTATTAGTCCAAATATAAAACCCATCGCAACAAAGAAAACCATAATATTGCCGTGTGCTGTAAATATTTGCTGGAAGTGATCAGCAGTTAAATAGCCATGAGACCCATCTACAGAAACTGCCTGTTGCAACCAGATCATCAGAGTTTCTATCCCGCCCCTCACAAGCATAAATCCAGAAACTAAGAAGTACATGATTCCTATTTTTTTCGGATCAACTGTAGTTATCCATTCTTTCCAGAGCCAATTCCAACGCTTTAGACGAGTGATTACGATTACTAGAAATAAACCTAGGCCGATAAACGCTAAGCTGCCGCCAAATGTAAACCATTCGTGCGGAAGCGAATCCATATTTATTTTGCCTATTAAAAATTCCTTCATTTATTCTCCATGCTCATGTGATTTTGTATATTTGTCGGTAACTTTACTATAAATATCGGACTCATTGGTCGAGTAGGTCATAGCCTTGTTGTATTCTGAAGGTACAAGAAGTTCAGTGTAATCTTTAGAATCAAAATTATTGGAACTACTTTGGACCTCTTTTATCCAATTATTAAAATCTGTTTGTGAGCTTACACGTGCCGTGAATTTCATACCTGCGAACCCAGCACCGTTTATTTCTGCTGATTTTCCGATATAGTCGCCAATAGTAGTCCCCATCAAATTGAGCTGATTGACGTGTCCTGTCATTGCGTATAATTGACCTCCTAGATTTGGTATCCAAAAGGAACTCATCGGCGTTTCGTCAGCCGTTAATTCGAATTTAATTGGTGTGTCTATGGGTACTTGAATATAATTTACGGTGACTATATGTTGCTCGGGATAAATAAAAAGCCATTTCCATCGCATCGCAACGACCTGAATAGTTATAGGTTTTTGGTTTGATGAAATTTGCTTTCTTGGATCGAGTTTGTGCGTTGATGGCCACATGAGGTTTGCCAGAATCGCCACAAAAGTAAGAGGCACCAACCAAAGGCTTACAGAAAACAACTTACCGTGTTTTTGGCCAGGACTATAGGTGGCCTTTTCGTTGGTTTCTCTATACTTCCAGGCGGTGAAATATAAGATAGTTAGCGCTGGCACAGCTAATATAAGCATTATTCCGAGAGACACAGACATTAGTCTTAGTTGTTCGTTGGCTATTACTCCCTTAGGGTTTAGAAGGGATATATTTTTGTTGTGTACTAATTCCCTGATAAGTAAAATGAGACCGGCCAGAAATATCAAAAATACGGGTACAAATCTACCCTGGTTTGACCTGCTTTTGCGTTTAGTCATAAACGTACCCTTGCTATTACTTATACTATAAGCATTATACATTATCTGTATTGCTATCCCCCACGCTTTTCCATTGTAATTTTATATTTGCTGCCAAGCTAAAGCTTATAGTTAGCAAATTATTAAAAATAATGGTATAGTAATCACATCTAGTGCATAAATTTGAGACTACAGAAAAGTTCCACGGGAAAGTTACAAATTTCTTTTGTAAACAACAAAAAGTACCAATATATTCAAACAAAGTAATAATGCTAGTATTGCTAGCCGGTTAGATATTTTATGAGTAAGATCAACAAACACATTGAAATCGTTAGAACCTCTAACTCCCCATTTAGCTCTATGGGTTTGAAGTCGTGCGACATGATACAAAGTGTTTTGAGCGATTATTACGAAATGGTCGGCGTTACTACAGTTGATAATATGAACGACCTTAAACTTTTAGTTCTTAAGAGTCCCGACCTTGTATTTCTTGGTCTTAAGCGTTTGCCTTTTGATTCTAATTCCCATGTTCTTGCACAAAATGTTTGGATGTCAGAGTATTTGCAGGATAGCGGAATTAACTATACTGGGTCTACTCAGGCCGCAATTGCTATGGATTTCGACAAAGAAAATGCCAAACTTAGAGTTCAACAAGCTGGTTTGCCGACAGCCGAATTCTTTACTACATTACCAGGACGACACAAATCTGCAGCAGATTTACCAATAGACTTCCCCCTATTTGTTAAGCCGCTTGATACGGGAGGTGGCAAAGGAGTTGGCGGTGATTCAGTAGTTCACACTTTTAAAGAATTCGAGGCCAAAGTAGAGTCAATATTTATCGAATTTGGTAGTCGTTCTATGGTTGAATCTTATCTTACTGGCAGAGAGTTTAGTGTTGCTATATTAGACAGCGGCACTAGTGACGGTCTAATAGTCATGCCTGTTGAGCTATTAACAGACAAAGATTCTAATGGTCATATGATTTTGGGAAGACAAGTTAAGGGCGATGATGTGGAACGTGTTATCGCGGTTTCAGACAAAGCAGTTCGTGAGTCAGTTACTTCCCTTGCCAAAGACGTTTATCGAGCCTTAGGCGCCCGCGATCTTGGACGAATAGATATAAGAATGGACAACAACGGAAAAGCGTATTTTCTTGAAGCAAATTTAGTGCCAGGCTTGGCTGACAACGAGTTTGTGAGCTATTTTAACCGAGCGTGCATGATAAACGAAGGCATGGAATATACCGACATTTTACTAAAAATAGTTGGACTTGGTTTAGCCAGAAATTAGCTCCCTCTCAGCCCAACTTATAACCATTATAGTTCCCTGCCATATTAGGATTTCAAAATAGTCGCTCCACCCGATACTACTCCTGAGACTACTCCACGAGCTGCAGATATAGTAACCCCAACAGTACCTACGACAAGAACTTCACGATTTAACGACGATGATTAAGCGTCTCTATCAATTATAATTTGCATCGAATCAGCCCGGTCAATATAATTCTAAATTTAAAGGGTATAGACTTATTAAATCAACAAAACAAGAACTTACAGTTATCGTCCCTACCTATAACGAAGAGCGCAATATATCTAAGTGCATAAAACGTA
>CALREK010000068.1:0-3586 GCA_943355165.1 uncultured Saccharimonas sp. (SeqCode)
AAATTAGTAGACCTAAAAAGCTCTGGCATAATTGATCCTGCCCGCGTAACAAGAGTCGCACTAGAAAGCGCCACATCTATCGCCGGCACAGCCATGACTATGGGCGCATTGGTTGTAGATGTACCAGAACCAAAATCCGCTACGCCTGATATGGGCGGTATGGGCGGCGGCATGGGAATGATGTAGGGTTAGCTTTTTGGAGATTTTCTGTCAGCCCGGGCGGCTATTCTATCAGACATCCCGTCAGAAATTTCGTCAATAATATTAGACGCTCGAAGCACACTAAAGCCAATATTTTCTGTTAGGGTAGGATTTGGAGTATCAAAGGGCATTTTTTTTGATGGATTGCCGTTTCCATCATGAAGAATATACTCTGATGGACCTGCTAACATGAGTACTGCAGCACCATTTTTTATAAATCGCTTAATTTTACCATTATTAGGGTGCTCCTGTTTTAAAGAGTCCTTAGTCCCAGAAAAAACACCACTGACAACTGGCGCAATGTCGTTAACGATTACCTTACCAGCATCATTCAAGCTACTAGCGGCAGCATTAGCTAACCTTATCCTGCGCGGTAATTTAGGCTCTTCTATGGCAGGATGCGCTTCTCTGGCAGGATGCGCTTCTCTGTCAGATTGTAGTGTGAATAGGCGTTTTACTGGGTTCATACTAAGCAATATTCTACCACATTTTACTGCATAATGCTAGTGCTTATTTGTAGTAAAATCAAGATACTATATAGTTGCCGAATTGTGATATTTATGCTATTATCTGCTTATTGAACGGGAGTTTAACCTTATGGCAAAGAATGATATAGATAATTCAATTAGCGCGAACGAAAGTGACGCCCAAAATTTCTATCAAGACGATAGAATAGAGCGGAAATCTGTGGCCTGGCTTTTGACAGGCGTATCAATGATAGCTACGGTTGCTATTTGCTTGGGCGTATTCTTTGGCGGTAGAGCAGCCTACAGGGAATTTACTAGTAAAAAAACAGAAACAGTAGCTACAGAATCAACCAACACTACTTTCGTATCTACAAACAGCTTACCATCCACCCCGACACCAACTACAACGCCTATAGTCACAAAACCGGTCGTTATCACACCTCCCCCTACAGCCATAGTCGAGACTGTGCCGGTTGCAGTTGAACAGACGCCTACTCCTACGCCGCAACCCGTAACTGTCATACAAGCTACTCCCGTAACTAAGATAACAAACACTGGTCCTGGAAATATACTAGCCACTTTTATAGCTATTACTACTCTAGCTACGCTATCACACTACGCCTACAATCGTCGCCGCCTACAAGCCTAAGCTTCGTGCGGTTGTGTAAAGTAATTAATCTCGTTAATAATATCGAGTAGCGACTGGGCTTTAATTTTTTCGTCCTCAATAGCTTGAGCGGCGGCAAATGCGACCTTCACCAATGATTTATCGTCAGATGCTTGAATCATCATCATTGTTGTTCGGAACTTTTCTTCGGGGGTCTGATCCAGCTGACCAATTAATGGCGAAAGCTGTGATAGAGCCTGTTGTTTTATGCTTAATAAATCGTCCGAGTTTTCTGATGCAACGCTTTGGGTAGAAGTCGGCGTCGGAGGAGCAGCTTTTATGCCTAATTTGCCTAGACTCTCATCTATTTGAAGCGCTAAATCTTCACTGCCCACGCCAGTATAGGCCGGTGGTACTGATTGAGTTGCTGGAGTTTGAGACGCCTGATTGTCGGTTGGGGTAAATGCCATTGAAGTAGGAAATTTTACCAGCGCAGGAACTTCGTGAGCCGGCTGAACAATCGGAGTATCGTTAGATTGTTGACCTGTTTGATTATTTGTATCGTCCTGCATGCCCATCCCCCTGTTTATTTGATGCGTAATGGCAACACTTGTTACCATTTCGAGAATATTGATTTACAATAAGAATAGTAGCAAAAACATAAGCTTTACGCAAAGAGAGGGATAATCATATGTTAGACGACCTAAAATTTATCGAAAAATATGATTCACAGGATGCCTTGGGGATTACCGAAAAACAGTCATCGCAACTTCAGCACAACTATGAACTGCCAGAAATTAACCAGACATTTGATAATGCTGTTCACGCTGGAATGGGCGGGTCGGCACTTTGGGCACTGCTAAGTACTAGCTGGCCAAAATATAACATACCTTTTGAAGTTGTCAGAGGTTATGACATTCCACCTTATGTTAATCAAAGAACTCTCTTTATAGCATCCAGTTATTCTGGTAATACAGAGGAAACGCTTTCTGCGCTTACTCAAGCCGAAGCCAAGGGAGCATTTATAGTTGTTATTGCATCTGGCGGTAAACTTCTCGACATCGCCAAGGAGAAAAACTATCCTCTAATTGCGCTTCCGAAGATTGATAAACCACGCTATGGGGCACTTTATGGCCTGCGTGGCTTAGTTATTCTGGGTGAAAAACTTGGTATTCTAGCCGAAGAAAATGCCGTTAAAGAAATGGAAGAAATGGCCGGCTTTATTGAAGAATCTGTTAAATCCTGGTTGCCAACCGTAGCTACATCTCAAAACTTAGCAAAGCAATTAGCCAACGAGATGATGGGCAAGTCAGTTGTTATGTATAGCGGACCATTACTTACACCAGCCGCACATAAATGGAAGATTAGTTTTAACGAGAACTCAAAAAACATTGCTTGGGAATACGCTTTTCCAGAATTTAATCACAATGAATTCACAGGCTGGACATCACACCCCGTCGACAAGCCGTATGCTGTAGTTTATTTGCTATCATCCTACGACAACGATCGCATCAAAAAGCGCTTCGATCTTAGCGATAAGTTACTTAGTGGACGCTGGCCATCACCAATTAGAGTAGAGGCTGGTGGTGACAGTAAACTAAAACAGCTGTTATGGACAGTTGCGCTCGGTGATTTTGTTAGCCTATATACTGCATTCTTGAATGGGGTTAACCCAATCGACACTGGCGACAACGATATTATAGAAAAGTTCAAAAAAGAGTTAGCTTGAGCCAACTTATGGACCAATTTGATAAATCTAAATTCACACAAAGTGCTTATTTAAAGAAAATTGATAAGCCATGGGGGCATGAACTACACTGGACGCCGGATAGTCTGCCGTATATGGGTAAAATTCTGCACATCAATCAGGGCGCCAGACTTTCACTTCAGTTGCACGATAAAAAACAAGAAAGCTGGATGATTTTGAGTGGCCGAGGTAAGGTAATTTGGGAAAACTCAAATGGGGAGCTGACCGAGACCGAACTAGTTGTCGGCCAAGGCTACTCTTGTGCGCTTGGTCAAAAACACCGACTAGCTGGTATTACTGATTGTGACATCTTAGAAGTGTCGACACCGGAAATTGGGACTACTTACCGTCTTGAGGACGACTACAAAAGGCCGGACGAAACAGAAGCCCAGCGAAGTATTGAACGAGCCTAAAACTATATCGGCTTGTCTTTTAATTTCATCTTAAAGGCGAGATAACTTGTGAATAAGTGCAGGCCAAAATATTCAAAAATTACCACCAAAAATAGCTTAGTATTCCAAGCAGAAACAAACAATGACATCGCAAGTCCGCCGACAATATAAT
>CALREK010000069.1:0-3471 GCA_943355165.1 uncultured Saccharimonas sp. (SeqCode)
CAATAGGCGAGACTGGGCTAGATTACTTCTATAATCATTCATCAAAAGAAGATCAAAAAAAGATGCTAAGACTTCAGCTAGACATTGCCAGTCAGCACGACTTAGCGTTAATATTTCATATCCGCGAGGCATTTGATGATTTCTGGGAGATTTTTGATACCTACACAGGCATAAGAGGGGTTGTTCATAGCTTTACGGCTGGTCCGAAGGAATTGGCTCAGGTGTTAGAACGTGGACTTTATGTTGGCTTGAACGGAATCATAACTTTTACAAAAAATGTTGAGCAGTTGGAGGCGATTAAATCTATGCCTTTGCAGTCAATATTACTGGAGACAGATGCGCCCTTCTTGACCCCTGTTCCGTTAAGAGGTACAATCTGTTCGCCAGAACACGCAAGATTGACGGCAGATTTCTTGGCTAAACTTAGGGATGAATCTATCGAATTGGTAGCCTCAGTAACTACGCAGAATGCCCTAAATTTATTTAGAATAAAATAATTCAGACCACAACTCTAGGCAGTAAAATATTATGAAAACTAAGACAATTTATTTAGATTATGCAGCAGCAACGCCTGTCGATAAGTCGGTCTTGGCTGCTATGTTGCCTTATTTTAGTGATAAGTTTTACAATCCATCAGCTAATTATTTGGCTGCTCATGAAGTTAGCGAAGACTTAAAATTAGCTAGACAAAAAGTAGCAAATATATTGGGTGCACGTTCCAGTGAAATTATCTTTACTTCTGGTGGTACGGAAGCAAATAACTTGGCGATAAATGGCATTATGAGTCAATATCCAGATGCGAATGTTGTTGTTAGTAGTACTGACCATCATTCTGTTTTAGAGCCGGCTAGCAAGTACGATCACAGGCTAGTACCAGTCAATCAAAAGGGTGATATAGATATGATTGCGCTCGATAAGGCTATCGACGACAGCACCGTACTTGTAAGTGTTATGTATGCAAATAACGAGATAGGCACGATTAGTCCAGTCAAGGACATCGCAAGGATGATAGAGGCGAAGTTAAAGCAACGAAAAGCCGGCAAGACAAATAAATTACCTCTACTTCTGCACACCGATGCTTGCCAAGCCGGTGCTTATCTAGACTTGCATATTAGTCGCCTTGGAGTGGATTTGATGACGCTTAATGGTGGCAAGATATATGGGCCGAAGCAATCCGGTGTTTTGATGGTAAAAACTGGGGTAAATCTTGCGGCTCAAATACTTGGTGGCGGCCAGGAGGCTAGTCGTCGTAGTGGTACCGAGAATGTGGCTGGTTGTATAGGTTTTGGAACGGCTCTTGAACTTGTCCAGAACCGTCGCAGTCTTGAAGTTATTCGGTTGACTGAATTACGAGATTTATTCATCAAAAAACTTACAAATACAATTGATGGCTGTGTGATTAACGGTTCGTTGTCTCGTAGGCTTCCAAATAATGTTCACGTTACTTTTCCTGGAGTAGATAATGAGCGCTTAATGATGGAATTAGATGAAGTGGGGATATTATGTGCAGTTGGATCGGCTTGTTCGGCATCTAGCGACGAGCCATCACACGTCTTAAAAGCTATAGGGCTATCTGATGCAGAAGCTCAATCATCACTGCGTTTCACTATGGGTATAGATACAAATAACAAAGATATCGACAAGTTGATCGGTGAGTTAAAAAGGCTTGTTCACCCTAAATAGATAGATCGCTAATAAAATGGTCAAAATAGGCTGAAACATCTAGTAATTATTGTTTCTTTTATGATCTTTTTAGAGTATATTTACTAGTAAAGCTTAAGCGCTAATGTTAATAAGTAGGTGGGAAACTTGTGAATCTGATGACCTTGATAATGATATTGGCAGGAATCGTAGTACTTTCTGCCGCTTTAATTTGGCTAATGCTCAAAGAGAAAAAGCCTGCTACCAAGACAATAGCCAAGCAAACAAAGGTTGAGGCTGTTAAGCCAAAGAGCATTACTTATGGCGATACGGCAGAAGCTGATGTCGAGCATATATTTAATGACGAATTCCGAGAAGAACTTCGCAACAGGGGTAGACTACACTTTGAAAAAATAATTACGGAAAATGCAATGTTCTTGCAGCAAGACTTGAGAATTACCACTTCTCAGCTAAATGACTACATGAAGCAAGAGATTACAAGAACGCTGCAAACAGAATTTACGAAGTACGAAGAATCTATTACTGACGCTGAGAAAATAGCAATTGAATCAATCAATAAGACCCAGACAGCTATAGAACAACAGAGACAATTGTTAGGCGAACAGCTACAAAAACAAATTGCAGGGGAAAAGGACAGCTTGCTATCGAGATTTGATGAGAACATGGCTGAAATAGTAAATCACTACATATTAGCGGCAATTGGTAACCAAATAGACTTGAGCGATCAACTAGAATATATTCTTAATGATCTAGAGGCGAATAAGGAACAAATTATAGAGGATATTCGTAATGGAGCATAGCTTTGTTGTTAGACAAAAATCTCTTGAACTGCCATTGCCCGTGGTTAGTCTGACTGATTTAAACAGGTTGCAAAGAGAGCTAGAGGCAATTGATGTTTTTCTAGTTCAGGGCGCTGTACGTAAGCCGGGGGCTCCTATGGTTCTACCCAGGACTACTCGTAACCTTGATAATATAGTTCTGCTAAATAAACTTAATTTATTAGTGAAAGAAGACAGAGTTAAGCTTAACGAATTTATAAAGTCTGTTCGCCTAGATGCCCCAAGAGTGCATATTAGTTTTGCATCCGACCCTTCAGCTGCTTTTATGCAGAAAATTGCCGCTTGGTTCCGCACCAACGCTCATCCATTAACTATATTGCAGATTGGTCTACAGCCAACTATTGCCGCAGGATGTGTTGTTCGCACTACTAATAAATATTTTGACTTCAGTATTCGTAAGGATTTTCAGAATAAACGCCAGTTTCTTGTTGATGCTGTAAGAGGCGTCAGGATAAACGAAGGGGCTAGATCTGTACCTGTATTAGAGGCCGAGCCAATGCTTTCTGGAGTTCAGACCAATGGCTGACAACCAGCATTTTAATCGATTAGTTGAGAACGGTAACCCCGTTGGTGAAGTTATTGGTGTCGATGGTTTTCTTATTAAAGTTCTCGGCTTACACCCAGTTAATGCTCACGCTTTGATTTTGTTTGAAGATGGTAGCAAGGGTTTTGTGCATCAAGTACTAGAGTCTCACGTCGTAGTATTGCATCTTGGGGTACTCAAGCTTACGGCTGGACTATTGGCTGTTGTTCAGTATCAAGAGCTAGTGTGTAAGGTTGGCAAAGATTTTATTGGTCGCGTCGTGTCGGTTATGGGTGAGCCACTTGATGGTAAGGGCCCTATAGCAGCTAGCGCGGTTAGGTCAGTTTTTCGGCCAGCTCCTCCGCTCCACACCCGTAAATTACTTGATGTGCAACTAGAAAGTGGCATAACAGCTATCGACTCACTGTTTCCTATTGTTAGGGGTCA
>CALREK010000070.1:0-3339 GCA_943355165.1 uncultured Saccharimonas sp. (SeqCode)
GTCCGGTCTTGCGATCATTCGTGTTCGGTTCAAATGTACCTGGAATAATTTCAATAGTGTTCATAAAAAGTATTATAACATAGTAGACTAACTTTAGCAATATATTTACGGTTGCGTAAAGGGGTGGTTAAGAGGTATAATATGTTCAAATAATATAAAATAACTAAAAGGACAGCTATTCATGGGTAAACCAAAGAAACGAACCAGCCCCCGCAGAACCGGTACACGCCGTAGTCACTTAGCTTTGAAGTTAGCCCGAGCGGTTAACGCCAAATCTCCAGTTAAGGCCTACACGACTCGTCGTGAATCTGGCAAAGCCGCAGTCAAATAAGACTGCAAAAATCTTCGTAGTAACAGTTTTAGTCAAGGAAAGTAGCCACTTAACAATATATGAGCGCAAATCGCCACCTCGGTCGCATCGTAGCCCTACAGACTCTATATGAGCAGGATTTTCGACGTGAATGTGGTGATGAGCTATTTGATCTAAAAGAAGTGCTTGACCGCAATATAGGCCGTTACCACAAGACTATTGAAGACCCTGAGTTCATTGTTTCATTGGTTAATGGCGTGGCGTCGCGTGCAGAGGAGCTTGATAGCGTTCTTCAACCTATAGCTCCAGAGTGGCCTATCGACCAAATTGCCCGCATGGATAGAGTTATCTTACGCATGGGCCTTTATGAATTAACTCATCAAAAAGATGTTCCGTCCAAGGTGGTTATAAACGAAGCTGTTGAATTAGCAAAATCATTTGGTGGCGACAATAGTTCAAAATTTGTTAATGGTGTGCTTGGTACAGTATTACGACAGCATCAGGCCGAGGAAATTACTTTACCTGCAAAGGCTAAAGTCAAGAAAGTGGTGGCAAAATAATCATGAAAAGACCGCTACCAATTGGTGGAATCAAGAAGCTGGTGGGTAGACGACGCCCAGCTATCAGTGAAGTGTTGAGCGAGCCGACAGCTGGAGGTGTAGTTTATCGTCGCAATAAGACTACTAATGCTATCGAAATATTATTGATCCAAGACGCCAAAAATCGCTGGACTATTCCGAAGGGTCACATTGAAGAGGGTGAGTCAGCCAAAGAGACTGCCGCTCGTGAAATAGGCGAAGAAACAGGTCTAACTGACGTAACTGTCATGAACTGGCTCGGTAAGATCAACTTCCGTTATCGTCGTCAGCAGAGCCTAGTATTGATGACTACAGAGATATTCCTGGTAAAGGCCAATGGCGATACTGATGCTTTGAAGCCCGAAGATTGGATGAACGGCATTCAGTGGTTTCCGACTAGTGAGGCTTTGGACAAGATAGAATATGAAGATATTAGTAAGATTATTTTAATTGGTTTAACTAAGTTACGACAGGCGGGGCTGTAAATTATCCTATGCAAGATTTTTCGACTTATAAGCAGTTCGCAACAGATAAACTAGCAGTAGAATTTAACGATTTAGGCATTCTAGTGACAGCATTTACTCATCGTTCGTACGTAAACGAACACCGTAAGACTGTCCAGACTCATAACGAGCGTCTCGAGTTTTTGGGTGATGCCGTATTAGAGCTAGTCGTAACCGAGTATTTATATGGTAGTTTTGATGATCCAGAGGGTGTGCTTACAAACTGGCGCAGTGCACTTGTAAGAACAGAAAGTATTAGTGCAGCTGCTAGTCGCCAAGAGTTAGAGCCGCTGCTTCGTCTAAGTCGTGGTGAGAAGCGTGGTACGGCTCGCGCTAGAGCTCAGATACTAGCTAATTGTTATGAGGCTGTTATTGGTGCGTTGTACGTTGACCAAGGCTATGATGCTGCTAAGAAATTTATTGAGAATAGTTTGCTTACTACTTTTAGTGAAATTCTAAAGACTGGTTCTTGGATGGATCCAAAATCACATTTACAAGAGTTAGTTCAGAGCCATGAAGGTCATACTCCTATCTATAGAGTGATTAGCGAGGAAGGTCCTGACCATGACAAGGTTTTTACTGTTGGTGTATTAGTTGATGGCGAGATTAAGGGGCAGGGGCAGGGGCCTAGTAAGCAGGCTGGGCAGCAGAAGGCGGCGGAGTCGGCATTAGAGGCTTATAAACAGGTTTAGGGTAGTCGACACGCATCTTTGGCACATTTTCGGCGAACTATTATTTGATGGAATCGTTTTTCCTAGTTCCCTAAAAGGGGCTATTTAGCCACTTTTGATTCGGCAAAAGTGGCGCAAAACCGAGGGGCGGTGGTCACAACTCGATATAGCTTCCTAACAAGGAGCACAACACAGCCTGCGGAACTTGATGCTAACGCATCTTCAGACAATCCTCGGCAGGTAGTGTTGTTGTGCTCTTGTAGGAGTCTATTTCGGGTTGCGCCCAGGCCCCACATAAGACCATGGATGCCCGCTGAAGGCGGGCTATGTATTTGACTTGGTTACATTTTTGAGTACGATGAGATTGTATGTGTAATATAGGAGTATGGGCGGGCTGCCATAATATTTATCATGAAGTATCCTGAGCTTAGTAAAGAGTTGGTAGCATTAGAAGCTGCAGATCAATTAGAATTAACTAATCTTTTTCAGAGACTTGATAAATTAAAAACTGAAACTCAAAGAATTAAAGTTCAAGAAGAAACTAACAAGCATATTCAAATTAGAACTAATAGAATGCAGGATATTCTCAAGGAAATTGCGCATCCTACTATTAGCAACATTGGAGTTAGGGGCTCTAGGGCTTTAAACACATTGGCGCTTCATTCGACCTTCTCCGTCCAAAAGCAAATATTAGAGATTTATCAGAATATATTCTCAAAAAATCCTTTAAATGTTTACGCACAGGGTATCCCACCGTTGGTAGACAAAATAATGATCATAGAAGAGCGTAAACAATTATTTGGTAGTCAGTGGTCTGTGTCATCAAATGGAAAGCCGTTTTTAATAGAAGTTCGAGATTTTGAAGGCGTCAATCAACGCAGGGCAGAGTACAGATTAGAACCAATTCAAAAGTGTGTGATTCTTTCTGTTGGTGCCGATAAGTACCCGCTTGGCAGGGGTCCAGCAGAAGCTAGTGATCAAAAGGAGTTAACTAATGATGAGTATGCCCGTGTTGTTAAGTTTTATCGCAGGGCTTAGTTGAATTAAGGGCGAGCCCTTGTAGTTTTTTTCGCTAAGGCGTAATTCATTTTGCCACTTTTGTTTCCGCAAGATATTCTTTGCCACTTTTGATTCGGCAAAAGTGGCGCAAAACCGAGGGGCGGTGGCCACAACTCGATATAGCTTCCTAACAAGGAGCACAACACAGCCTGCGGAACTAGCTGCTTCGCAGCGTCAGACAGTCCTCGGCAGGAAGTGTTGTTGTGCTCTTGTAGGAA
>CALREK010000071.1:0-3222 GCA_943355165.1 uncultured Saccharimonas sp. (SeqCode)
AGCCTTAAGCTCATCGTTTAGGGTGATATCCAGCGCCACCTCTTGAATAGACTTATCGACTAACACCTCCCGTACATTCACTTCGTCAGCAACAACAGCCTTTAGCTCGTCGCTGAGCTCCATAGGAAGTGTAACCTTAAGAAGTGGCTGCCTAACTTTGATCTTTGCTTCGGCACGCTTACTAAGTGCGAGGTTAATAACTTCGCGGGTGGCCTGCATATCGCTAATCCGTGTTTGATCCACTTCTCCAGCTTTTGGCCAGTCACTCAAGTGAACCGAAGTTGGCATATCAGTAGTGGGCATTAGTTCGCGCCACAACTTATCACTAACAAACGGCGCCCACGGTGCTAATAACTGACTAATACTAGCCAAAACATAATGCAAAGTCTCGTAGGCGTGCAGCTTGTCGCCATCATCCTCACTTTTCCAGAAACGGCGGCGAGAACGCCTAACATACCAGTTAGACATGTCGTCAATCAAGGAGAAAACTGGTTGTATGGCATATGCTAGCTTGAAATCGTCGGCCTGCTTGGTGGTCTCAATGATAGTTTCGTTTAGCCGGGATAGCAACCACTTGTCGAGAACGTGTTCGACGGTCGGCTCGACTAACTGTTTGGCTGGAGTCCAATTATCGATATCTGTATACATCTTGAAGAAGTGTTGCGTGTTGAGTAGCGTACCCAGTACATTTCGGTTCAAATCCTTCAAAGCATCGCGGCTAAAGCGCATATAGTCGGCAGCAACGGCCTGATAGTTAGATAACAGATATAGACGCAGACTATCTGCACCTTCCTGTGAGAAAACATCGTCTACTGGAGGGTAGTTTTTGAGTCGTTTACTAAGCTTCTGACCATCGGCGGCAAGGATAATACCGTTAACTAGAACATTTTTGTAGGCTGGCTTGTCGAAAATAATCGTAGAAATAACATGCTGAACATAAAACCAAAGTCTAGTCTGATCAAGGCCTTCGCCGACGTAATCGGCTGGGAATGTGGAGTTAAACTTGTCTTCGTTCTCAAAAGGATAGTGTTGCTGAGCGACCGGCATACTGCCCGACTCAAACCAGCAATCCAAAACTTCTTCGATTCTACGATAAGTCTTGCCGTCTTTTACAAAAGTCACATTGTCGATAAAAGGTCGGTGCAAATCGTCGAGTTTGGCGTCATTTCCGGCCAAAGAACGCAACTGTTCGACACTTTCAACAACAATATAGTCATTTTCGTCTTGTTCGTTGACCCAAATTGGCATCGGCGCACCCCAATATCTATTGCGACTAATCGCCCAATCACGAGCGCCTTCTAACCATTTACCGAAGCGACCGTCCTTGATATGCTCTGGCATCCAGTTGATATCTTTGGCGGTATTAGCCATTTGCTCCTTAATCGCAGAGACTCTGACGAACCAAGTGGAAATTGCATAATAAAGTAGTGGTGTGTCGCAGCGATAGCAGAAAGGATAGGTGTGTTCAAAGGTTTCAGCCGAGAAAACAGCCCCTTTTGTTGTCAGGAACGCAACGATAGGCCTATCAGCACCCTTAAAAAACTTACCTTCGGCTTCTGGTAGACCGATTCCAGCAACAATATGACCACCATTATCGACAGTAGCAAGCACTGGCAAGTTCTGTTCTAGACCTAGTGCCAAGTCGTCTTCACCGAAGGCTGGCGCAACATGTAGCACGCCCGTACCGTCGTCTATACTAACAAAAGATGCCAATTGAATGTGGTACAAATTAGCAAACCCCTCTAGTGAGTGCCAACTATCGTTAGTAAACAGTGGTAAGTAGCTCTTGCCGGCTAGTTCTTTGCCGTTAACCTCTTTGGTGACAGTATAGGTAGATTCATCTTTTAAAACCGCTTCTAGTCGCTTTTTGGCCAAAACTAATACTTCTTTGTCGCCAGATTCGTTAGTAAGATCAACATAAACATACTGTTCGTCAGGATTAACAGCCAAAGCGGCGTTCCCTGGTAATGACCAAGGGGTTGTCGTCCAAGCCAACATGGATGCTTCTTCGTCGGCTAACTTAAACTTTACGAATAAGCTTGGGTCGGGCACATTGTCCTTGTAGCCTTCGTTAACTTCAAAGTTAGACAATGGCGTTTCACAGCGCGGGCAGTACGGCATACTCTTATAACCCTTGTATAAAAGGCCTTTGTCGTTGATTTGCTTCAAAGTCCACCAGACGCTTTCGGTATAGGAGGTGTCGATAGTGGCGTAGGCATTGGCGGTATCTGTCCAGCGACCTATTCTTTTGAAATAATCCTCCCAGGTTGCCTTGTAGGAAAACACCGAAGCTCTACAAGCGGCGTTGAACTTCTCGAGGCCAAGCTCTAGGATCTGCTTCTTGCCACTAACTCCGAACTCTTTCTCGATAGCAAACTCTACTGGCAAACCATGGCAATCCCAGCCATTACGGCGCTCGACATAGAAGCCTTGCATTGTTTTATAGCGACCAAGAGAGTCCTTGATACTAGTAACTAGAGAGTGACCGAAGTGAGGCAGGCCATTAGCAAACGGTGGACCGTCATAAAAACTAAAGTTTGGCTGGCCTTTGCGCTGGTCGAGGCTTTTCTGAAAAGTCTGCTCGCTTTCCCATAGCCCCAATATCTGTTCTTCGATTTCGGCAAATTGTGATTTCTTGATGTCGCTCATAGTGGTTCCCCTTATAAAAATAAAAAAGCCCTGATCAAGTAGGATTCGCTGATGGGCGAAGGTACCATCCTACTTCACGGCTTAATTGACGGCGATTACGGGCCGGACCGGCGGGCTTTACGCTCGTCACTAGGACGAGTTTCCTCCCGAAACTTCACGGTTGATAGCCGCTCATCTACATAAATGCAGAGTGTTTCTAAATAAAATTATATCACAAACAAAACTCTTGCTCTTAACCTGTCCGAATTTAGGCTTTTGGTTTTCTAGGAGTAGCTTGCTGTTTTTTGTGGGCTGGGCGAATAATAGCTGCTGAAGCCGCCATCACACCTATAGCCAACGAACCGTAAAGTGAGCCGTACTTGTCTACATCTTCAGAGTGTTTTAAGGAGTCAGCCACTGCCTTGTGAGTTGCTGCCCAATCTATAGATACACCATTAACAGTTTTAAGCTCAACGCCAGCGCACTGAAGTACGCCATTTGCCGACACTAATAGAGACGGATCAGCCTCGCACTCTTTGAGCGCAGACTGATTATCCATATATCCCTCGGTTTTACTCGATAATATTTCGTGAG
>CALREK010000072.1:0-3063 GCA_943355165.1 uncultured Saccharimonas sp. (SeqCode)
CTAGGATGTAGCTGATTAGACCCAACATCAACAGCAATTACTTTTTTGGCGCCGTGCTTTAAGGCATAGTCGGTGAAGCCGCCAGTGCTTGACCCTACGTCCAGGACTACCTTTTCGTTAAAATCTAGTTTTAAGATCTTGGCAACGCTAGAAAGTTTTAGTCCTGCCCTGCTAACATACTGCTCGTCACTTATAAGTTCAATTTTGTTGCGGCTATCAACAAATCTGCCAGATTTATTGGCAATCTCGCCATCAACCTTAACTTTTCCAAGTTTAATATAAGATTCGGCCTGGCTACGAGATGTAACTAAGCCGCGTCGTGCTAGTTCTTGGTCAAGCCGTGACTTCATATTGCTACTTAACACGCGAGCGATAGCTACCATCTTCGGTGCTAACACTAATAATGTCGCCTTGTTTAATAAATGCTGGTACCTTAACGATAATGCCGGTCTCTAGCGTGGCTTCTTTGGTGATACTGCTACTTGTGTCGCCCTTAACAGCTGCCTCAGTGTAGGTAACTTCTAGTGGAACATTTTTGGCTAGTTCGATGTTGATGACTTGGCCGTCAAAAAATTGCGCCTGGACGACATCGCCCTCTTTCATGTAGCCAGCCTGATCGACGATAACATCACTACCTAACTCAAATTGCTCATAGGTCTCTTCGTCCATAAAATGATACTTCTCGCCGTCGGCATAGAGGTACTGAACATTTTTATTAGTGACATCCGCATAGTCGAGTTGTTCGTTACCCTTAAAGGTTTTCTCTAGTACGCGGCCATCGAACAAACTTTTGATCTTAACATTAACTATAGATCCGCCTCGCCCCATAACCTTTTGGGCATATTCAATAACTCGATATGGCACGCCCTCGTACTGAAAAACTGTGCCTTTTCTTAAGTCAGTAATACCAAATGCCATGAATGCGAACCTTTCTATATTATTATCTATTGTTGAACACGCGGATGGAAGCTATCGACGTCATGATGCAGACTGTCAAAATCATGATTGAGCACAGCTTGGCTTTCAAAATCTATTACTGGTGTTGCTGAGTTCTGGGAATCCTTCAGCTCACTTTGTATTGTAGCTATCCTACTATTTAGGGTATGAGGACTACGCTCCACCGTCACATCACGCAAAAGCTGGTGAATTTCGTTTTGCATAGCCCGAGTAGTCGGATGACTAGCGGCGGCACCTTTTGTCATGTCATGAAACTTATATTGCAAAGAAGTGACTTTGTCGAAAATCGGATTGTACTGTGGGTCATTAAAACTGTGTGGATTGTCCATCATATGCTCCTTTTGTTGCTATTTAACATCGTGTTTTAGACGACTACCTACAAATCTAGCATACCATAAACCCCTGCCTGACATTTCCAAGACACCAAAAATATCCGTGCCTTGGATAGCTGGCTAGTTATTTGCAACGTATGGCAGTAGAGCGATGTGACGAGCGCGCTTAATAGCGATCGAAAGACGACGCTGCTGAGCCTCAGTTATACCAGTCTTTTTGCGAGTTTCTATCTGTCCGTACATGTTTACGTAGCGCTGCAAGGTCTTGTAGTCCTTGTAGTCAAAAAATGCTACATCTGTCCTGTGTTTAAATATCTTTGCCATGATGCTCCTTTATTTGCGTACCAATTTTGAGAGTGGTAATTTGCTTGGAGGCCGAGGATATTTCTTCGTCGTAAAATTATTACGTCTCCGAAATGGAAGCCTCGTCTCCAAGACAAATTACCCTTGGCTCAAAATCGATACTTTACTGTAGTTAGTTTGTTAATTATTCTAAAATTTATTTATGCATTAGTGCACCCTGGGGATCTAAGGATTGTCGGCGATGTTATGCACGTTTAGCGTGAGGATCGTAAGCTTCGGCTGTACTGAAGGTACAGTCAAGCGCGAACCGGAACGCTAAGCGATGCAGAACGCGCTGAGAATTCTTAGAATGGGATGTCGTCTAGATTGATGGGCTCATCGCCAATGTCTTCTACTACAACGTCCCCACCAGCTGGTTTCTTGCTTGGTTTTGGTTTGTCGTTGCCGCCTGCTGGAGCCTGGCTATAGCTTGATCCTGCCTCGCTATCTCCACCAGCACTTCGACTGTCTAGGAAAGTTACGTCGTTAGCGTTAACTTCTACTTTACTTCGTTTCTGACCGTCTTGTTCCCAGGCTCGACTTTGTAGTCTTCCCTGCACCAAACAACGGCTACCCTTGGTCAAATATTGTGCGATACGCTCGCCTAGTGGACCCCAGGCTACGACGTCGATATAATCGGTCGCTTCCTGCCACTCGCCATCTGCGCCCTTAAAGCTACGATTGAGTGCGAGACTGAAGTTACAGACTGCTTGCCCGCTAGGGATTTGTCTTACTTCAGGGTCACGGGTGAGATTACCCATTAATATTACTTGATTGAATGATCGTGCCATTTTTATAACCTCCTTGTAGGATCTATGTCCTGTTATTTATTTGTACTTATACCGTAACTCTGGTCGAAGCCACAGTCAAGTAATAATACTACTTATTCATATTTTATTAAGGTACGTTGGGGCAATCTATCATTGACTCATTGATGCATTGATCATTAATTTGTCATTTAGCATTTGGCATTGAGGCTACAATGATCAAATGTTATATGTCCCAATGAATGTCAAATGGTCGATGGTCAATGTTAAATTGGTCTTCTCTACTCTTCTTCTGGAGTAGAACGATCTTCACGGTCGTCGTCGCCACGATCGCCACGCTCAGCCGCTTTTTTGGCTTTCTCAGCTTTAGCAGTATTTGCTTTAGCGATAGCGTTCAAATCTGGCTTAGTGATCAAGAATCGAACAACTTCGTCAGTAATATTTAGAAGTCCTTCTATCTTGCGCACCATCTCGGCTGGTACATCTACGGTGTAAATCACGTAGATAGCAAAGTCCTGCTTCTTGATAGTGTAAGCTAGCTTGCGCTTGCCCCAATTATCAGCAGCAACGACATTACCGCCGTTATCTGTGAAGATTTTTTCTACCTTTACGGTAGCTTTTTCGAGATCTGTTTCGAGATCTGGGTGATACAACACAGCGATTTC
>CALREK010000073.1:0-3040 GCA_943355165.1 uncultured Saccharimonas sp. (SeqCode)
AATAAACTCTAGCGTTCGAGTTTGTTGTGGGCCATGTAGTAACTGGTGTACCAGCTGTAGTCTTTGCCTAAGAATTTGGCTATTAGCTCGATTCCGAGTTCGGCAGTTTTATTATCAATATCTTGCCTTGGATTGTATTCGACCACATCTATCCCGACGACATTACATTTAGTGCCAATATACTCAGCAATGGCTGCTATCTCGCGGTAGGTCAAACCACGGCGATTTGGCATTCCGGCGCCCGGCGCGTAAATCATATCTATGACATCAAGATCTAAACTAACCCAGATGTTGCTTACTTTATGACTAAGCTCGTCAATCATGGTGATTAGTGGCGCCATGCCGTGCAGTAATAAATCGTTAAGCGTAAAAGCAGCTAAGTTTTCTGATTTAATTAATTCTAGTTCGGGCTTGTCGAAGTCGCTACCACCGATGTGAAGTAGGTTTTCTTTGGCTATTTTGATCTGGGCGCCGTGGACATTGGCCAACTCTGATGCACCAAACCCCATCAATGAGGCTAGGTGCATGCCATGTATATTGCCCGACATAGTCGTTTCGCTAGTATTCATGTCGCCGTGAGCGTCAAGATAAATTAACCCGATGTCACCGTTCAAAGCCTTTGATGCACCCGATACTACCCCTAGATTAATTGAATGATCGCCGCCAAGAGCGATAATTTTTTCGTTCTTTGTGGTTAGAGCCTCACTTATTGTCGCTACTTCCTCCGACACCCTGACTATTTCGGCAAGATAACGCATCTGTTGATTACCAGGATCAATAGTTTCGCGCGGCTGACAGGTTATATCGCCAGCATCGCTAACATTCATACCGGCATTAGTTAATTTTTCTACTATATTTTGTGCACGAAAGGCTCTCGGGCCATCGTCAACACCCAAATTTTCTGCTCCAAGATCTAACGGCACACCAATAATTGTTACATTCATAAAATTAATTATAACAGGCTATTAATCGTTACTAGTTTGGCGAGCGAGTAGGGCTCATTTACTACAAAATACGTTCTCAAAATGCTATGCTTTATAGGCTCCAGAGCCATTGATTATATTTATATAATATAGTATAATATACTTATGCAGGATTCAGAGCAGTGGGATAGGCGCAGAAATCGATTATTAGAAGGTGGAGACGAAGTTCACCCTCTGTTCAATATAAGCAGAATAATTGGCAATATCGTCACGCTCGACTACATCAGAACTTCTACTGGGCAAAGATTATTATCCTATCCGGCATCTTTAACTGACGGAGTTCAGCCGATACACCCAGACTTTATGCCCTTCCCCTTAATTCGTGACGGCAAGCTAACGCACGACGGAATAGATATCAGAGAAATACCTAAAGGAACCACTCCTTTGTTACGCGTGGCTCAAAGCTTTGATACCAAGGATTCTGGCGCACCGCAAAGAGGCGACATATTTCGTCAGGCTGGTGTTTTGATAGCTACTGTATGGCATGCCAGCAGAGGCCACCTACCAGAAGACATAAACTTGAGAACACTTAGTTACACATCTGAAGGCGAAGGGACTATCGCATTCGTTCCGCCGTCTCGATACATTCACACACCCAACCCTATAGAAGCCATAGAACAAATCGGCGCTCAAATTGAAATAGACAGCTTTGCTCCTGATATGCAAGAACTCAGCTACGAACTTAGAAGTGGTGCAATACAAGCTATAAATAGTTTAGATAAATAAAATGGCCGACCGACTCATCCAGAGAACTGCTGAATTTCGCACCGCATTGTCTGAGATTGAAAGTGTACA
Source organism: uncultured Saccharimonas sp. (SeqCode) (assembly GCA_943355165.1). Classification (GTDB taxonomy): domain Bacteria; phylum Patescibacteriota; class Saccharimonadia; order Saccharimonadales; family AQU-01; genus CALRGT01. The sequence goes on from CALREK010000073.1 coordinate 1,779, forward strand.
GCCATTTGATTTCGACGACACAATTCTAAGAGACCGCATGACACTAAGCGGCGGACTACTGCTAAAGAACGCTTTCTATACCAGGGACCAATCAAGCCAACTGGGCAGCGCACCATTTAGCGAAATAGAGTTTGAGCCGAGCCCCAATAAATCACAAGGCTCAACCGACTCACTTCATGGTGTTATTTTTGGCAATCTGCATACCTACAATGACTCTATACCCGTCGCAGTAAAGCCATACGATAATGGCAAAGCTGCCGCCGTACGAGAACATGTGGCTTATGAGTTTATGAAAAATGAAGGCTTTGAAAGCTTTACACCCCTAGGCGTAGTGTCCAGCAACCAAAAGGCTTTTCTTGTAACCGCAATCGAACCTTCGTTAAAAACTTTCGACAATATGCGCTGGTCGCCGAGAGCACTTAAAGAAGGCGATATGGGCGAAGAACAAGTTAAGTTGCTGGGAATGGCTGGCAAGGAACTTGGTCAAATGCATGCTCAGGGCATAACCCACGGCGACTCTCAGCCAAAAAATGTAGCAGTATCTGAAAGGGGTAAAGTAGGATTTATTGATCTGGAGACAATGCGCTACGACCCAGACGGAATAGGCACAGAACCAATGGGCAGAAGAGTTAACGACGACCTCCTAAATTTTTATGGCAAACTTCGCAGATGGTACGGATATTGCCGAGATGAGGGCCCAAGATCAAGATTTAATCAATTTGATAGTCACTTCTTGCAACCTTACACCCAAACCTACCAAGAGAACGTGGTCAATCAAGACCCGAAAGTCATGAAGACTGGTGAATTCGTATTAAGAACGAATATCATGAAATACGTTCTTACCGAAGATTAAGTTTTAGGCATTAACCTACAGCTCGCCACTCATAAGATGGATTCTTGACGATGTTTTGGCACTCGCGTATTATGAGTGCTAGATACAGAAGTTATATAAGTAGGGGAGCAAGAACTATGAAAGTACCGATTCAGCCAATAGGTGACTTTGTTGTCGCAAAGCAAGAACAGGCAGAAACTAAAACTGCTAGCGGCCTATATTTACCAGAGAAATCAGCCGACAAACCAAAAATTGCTATCGTTCAAGCGGTAGGAAAAGACAGCAAAGAAGTAAAAATCGGCGACAAGATAGTTTATGGCGGTTACAGTCATAACCCAATCAAAATCGAAGGCGTTGAATATTTGCTTATCAAGCAAGAAGACATTTTGGCAATAATTAAGTAGGGAAGTGGAGTAGATTTTTATGGCTA
>CALREK010000074.1:0-3001 GCA_943355165.1 uncultured Saccharimonas sp. (SeqCode)
GCTAACACTCCTGCAAAGAAAGCTGAAGTGATTGAAGATGTCGTAATCCTAAACCCTTCTACTGAACAAGCACCCAAAACACCGACCAGCAGTTTGACCCATACTTATAGACAGGGTCTTAACGAGCGCTACACCTTTGATAATTTCGTAGTTGGATCCGGTAACGAACTTGCCTACGCCGCCTGCCAAGCCATAGCTCAAAGCCCGGGCACTAAATATAATCCACTATTTTTGTATGGCGGTGTTGGTATCGGCAAAACTCACTTAATCCAGGCCGTCGGTAATGCTGTTCTAGCCAACAGACCATCAGCTCACGTCGTATATATATCGACCGAGCAATTTGTCCAAGAGTTCTTAGACGCTATTCGCTATAAGAAGAACACTGACTTTGCTGGTTATTACAGAGGCGCTGACGTCTTGATAGTTGACGATATGCAGTTCATTGCTGGCAAAGAAAAGACCCAAGAAGAGTTCTTCCATACTTTTAACGCTCTTCATCAGGCCAATAAACAGATTATTATCAGCAGCGATAAACCGCCCAAAGATATCCCTACCCTAGAAGAACGCCTACGATCAAGATTTGCTTGGGGTATGAGTATAGATATGCAGACGCCAGATTTTGAGACTCGATGCGCTATTATCCAAAACAAAGCAGCCAGCCACGACATTAATTTGAGCCCACCTGTTGTTGAGTATCTTGCCACAAACATTCAGACCAACATTCGTGAGCTCGAGGGGGCGCTCAATCAGCTACTAGCTTTCTGTGAAATGCGTGGTATCGAGCCAGATTTGCAGGTTGCTGCCGGACTACTCGGCTCAAGCCGTACCCGCCCAAAACATGTTAGCGCTAAACAAATTGTCGAAAAAACGGCCAAACACTTTCAAATCCAGATGTCTGACATACTCGGACCAAAGCGCGACAAAGATATTGTTGTTCCACGCCAAGTAGCCATGTACATACTAAGAAGCGAGCTTCACCTAAGCTTCCCTAAGATTGCCCGCGAGCTTGGACGCAAGGACCACACCACGGCTATTCACTCAGTCGAAAAAATCGAGAAAGAGTCTGTATTTGATGCCGATATTCGTTCTGCTATCGCCGAAATAAAGGAGCGTCTCTATGCCTAAAACAAATACTAGTGCACCAAATCAGCACCCTTCCATTGCAAGAAAACTAAGAGTAGTTTCTGGTAGTTGTGGGCAGCCTGTGGATAGCGACCTAGCTTGCCTGTGCCTAAATATTGGTAGTTGTACTCAGGCTGTTTTTGAAGCCAACATGGGCAGTGCACAAGCCTCGACTTACCAACAGTTTGTACAAGTTTTGTGTGCAACTTTCTCCCCCACTTATACTAGTTTATCTAATCTGTTAAAAGGCACTTTTGGGAGTCTATACACAGCCCCTACTATAAGAGCTACTACCCTTTTAAAAATCTAATTAATTAATATATAACCAGAAAGGATCAACATGAAATTACAAGTCACCCAGGAGAATCTAGCAAAGGCGCTTAACACAGTCGCTCGTGTAGCCAATGGACGCAACACCCTACCCATACTATCTAATGTTATTTTACGAACAGTTGATAATAGACTAAGTATCGCAGCCACTAACTTGGACATAGCGATAACTCACTACATTGGTTCGAAGGTTGCTAAGGAAGGCAGTATCACCATCCCTGCCCGACTAACCCAGGATTTCGTTTCTAGTCTACCAAGTGGTGTTATTGATTTGTCATTAGATGACAGTAAACTACACATCTACACAGAAAAATATCAGTCAGTCATAAATGGAGTTTCTGCTGAAGAGTTCCCTGTTATGCCAGCAATCGCCAAGGGTCAGCACTGGACGATTGACGCCAAGACTCTCAAGAAAGGTTTGCAGCAGACTATCATTGCGGCATCAAGCGATGAATCTCGACCAACTTTGACAGGTGTTTATTTTCATACGCATGACGGCGAACTATTTATGGTGGCCACCGACAGTTATCGCCTTGCCGAGAAGAAGCTAATGAAGATGACCGAAGAAGTTTCGCTACTTGTGCCAGCTTCTGCTATGCAGGATTTGCTAAGAATTGTGGCTGACTATGACGATAAGGTTGAGGTTACTCACGACGATCAGCAGATACTTTTCCAGGTTGGGGATGTTGAACTTGTGGCGCGACTTATCGAGGGTAAATATCCTGATTACCGCAAATTAATTCCTAGCGAGTTTGCGACTACCGCGACACTTAGCCGAGCAGAATTCGTTAATATTACAAAAGTATCTAGTTTATTCGCCCGCGAGAGTGCTGGCAGTATTACTATTCATCTTGACGACACTAAGAGCGAAGTTAGTATTCGATCTGTTGCCTCACAGTTGGGCGAAAATACCGCTTCAGCAATAGCAAAGGTTGCTGGCGAGGGTGATATTACGATTAATTCCCGCTACCTACTAGATGCCCTGCACGTAATGAGTGGCGACGAAGTGATTTTTAGTTTTAACGGTAAGCTCGAGCCGGTTTTGATTCAAGAAGCAAAAGGTAGCGATTATTCGCATGTCGTGATGCCTCTCAAAAGCTAACAGAGTTTAGATAATTAACAACAAAAAGTTAAACTACTTACAATGATTGATAATATTCGACTGCAGAATTTTCGTTCCTATAGTGACGATACTTTTGAATTTGGTGCCGGTGTAAATATTATTGTCGGGCCGAACGCTAGCGGTAAAACTAATTTACTGGAGTCGATACTGATTATTGCGCTGGGTAGTTCTTACCGTGCCAATAGTAAGGGGTTGATACAGTTTGATAAGGATTGGGCTAGATTAGAGGCTAGTACTGACAGTGGCCAAAGGATAGTAAAGCTCGAGAATGTTGGAGATGCTGTTAAACGAAGCTATCAACTGGAGGGCCAAAACTATAGCCGCTTAAGTATTAACAAGACCCTTCCATTAGTTTTGTTTGAGCCAGAACATTTACGTCTACTTAGTGGTTCGCCGGAGCGTCGTCGACAGTATTTGGACGATTTA
>CALREK010000075.1:0-9156 GCA_943355165.1 uncultured Saccharimonas sp. (SeqCode)
CCTATCTTAGTGCACAAAAATACTTGGCTGGAAGCAGTATCAATTATTTCGACTTACTAGCTCGCCAAGTTCCGTACATTTCTTTGAGATACCGATAAAGAGTAACAGAAAACCCCCCTATCTGTCAATATGTTGTTTTTTTCACACAATCTAGCCAACAATAAAGTTAAGTCCCATAGGCACCCAGAAACCTATAAAAGCCGCCATAAGCAGTACGGCATACTCAATTTTCCTATCAATTATAAAGTGATCATGTCTACTGAACAACACGCCTATAATAAATCCTACAGGTATAGGAAGTTCGTTGAGCCCAGTAGTTATTCTTAGCCACTGCGATCCTATAATCAAGTAAAGAACTATTTTTAGCATATAGGTGCTGTCTGCTTCTTGTTTGTCTATATTTTTATGTTTCTTTGGCATTGGCGTCCTGTTAATTTACATTAATCCTAACTGAAGCCCTTAAGATTGCCAGCAACCACGAATATGTTGCCTGGTCTTTAGTAAATACTTTAGCGTCCACAAAGTCCTTAGGCGAGGAGGCGTCTAATTCCTGGGTTTGATATTTGATGCGTGAAATATTTTTGACCTTATTGAATGTATTAGTAAAGACGCTTCCTGAGCCAAGAATATTTCGATTTGCATCAATGTCAAAAGTGGCACTATTCAAAATAATTGAGCTTTTAACATCTTCTGATGTGGAAGGTGAAATGCTTATTAAACATGCGTCCAATACACCGGACTGTTGTTGATAAAAACCATCTACTAATTCTTTTGTTTTTGTATTTGAATTGACGGCTCCGTAATTTGATTTATAGACATTTGTCTTAACGCCATCTATATTTGAAGCACTGCCCTTAGTGTAGTTATTGTCGTACAACTTATAGGCGTTATTTAAATTCTTTGCGAGATCAAGAGTGTCGCTAGAATATTTTTTAAAACCATCTAAACAAACAGATACTTGGTTTGATGCGACTGATGGTGTGGAAGTATTTTTTAAAAAGCTACTGTCATCAAATCTGAGCCATTTTCCAGTCAAAAGTTCAACAGAGGCTTGTTCTAACGGTTTCTGGTCGTATGAATAGAGCTTAAGTAGATTCTTAGGATTATCGACCTTTATGTACAATTCACTACCTGTAGACTTAAAAATAACTGAGCTCGATACAACTTGGCCACCGCTTTTAATTTCCGTGTTATATCTATAATCATTATTAGATTTTAAAGTTATTTTTCTCGTCAGTTCACTTATATCTACTCCGTCAAAAGATGTAACGCGGTTTAAATCGAAATTTTTTGTATTTTTATTATCCATAAGCTTAATCATGGCATCTTTTACTACGGCTGCGGGCTTATTATTGACGTAATAATCAAAATAAAATAAAGCAGCAGAGCCAATAATTAATGCTAATATTCCTGCGGTTATTCCGATAGTCTTGATAGGTTTACGACTTTTAGCTGCAGATGTAGGCAAAATTAATCTATTACCAACCTGTTGTGTTGGATTATTAGAATTTAAAGTGTTGCCATAAGTATTGCCAAAAGAAGCGCTCGGCCTAACAGTAGTATTATTCTCTTGAACTGAAGCTTCGTGAGAGGCAGTAATGGGAGCTGTTACTGACGCTGCGGACGAAGTTAAGTCTGCATTGACCACTACGGGCAATTGGTCGACAGAACTGTCATCTACTTTAATATTATCTGGTTCTTTTTTAGGTTCCATTATTACAATAATTATAGTTCATGCTTAAGCTTAATGCTATAGTCCACTTCAATTGAGTTAGAATTGATATCAAAAATACGATAACGAGACTTACCTTTTATAAATAAATCGCTCCCGTGGGAGCGACTATTATCTACATTTTGATTTCGGCATCACAGCCGGCTGGCAGGCTCAAGTTCATGAGGCTGTCGATTGTTTTTGGAGTAGGCTCCTGAACATCGATCAAACGCTTGTGCACGCGCATCTCGAACTGCTCACGACCCTTTTTAAATACGTGTGGACTCTTTACTACGGTAAAAGTACTTCTACGTGTAGGTAGTGGAATCGGACCAGCAACTGTTGCGCCTGTGCGTAGTGCTGTGTCTACAATCTGCTTTGCAGCTTGATCGATGACCTTGTGATCGTAGGCCTTCAAACGAATACGAATTCGTTGTTTTGCTACTGGAGCGTCAGTAGTCTTCTTAGCTGCACTTGTTGATTTAGTATCGTCTGACATCTACAACTCCTTTCAGGGGTTGATGCTAATAAATAGCACTATTGTGATGTAACATCTCCGCAAAAGTTATATAGAACCATGCGGTGACTTTTAGTCATCACCATTAATTTACTAACTTATATTACAACAAATAGGATTAAAAAGAAAGCTTAACAGCTGAAATTAGATAGATTTTTGAGTGATCTCTACTGGAACCGCGATATCTCTGTCTTGACGGAGATCCTTGCAAGCATCGCCGCCAGATTTATAGTCACGACATATTCTAGGTCTATCATCGTAATCTGCGCACTGATTCAATTCAGTCAGTAAGCCACACCGACCAATCATTTCATACATGCCCTCACCAGGCTTAAGTAATGGAACGTTTATTAATGTGTCTTCCCAAACCTTTTTTTCGTGAGCAGAAGTTGAAGTTCTAACTTGATTTAAAATAAGTTTAATACCATCTTCATCAGACCAACTTGGCAAGGTCTCGCCTGTAGATATATATTCATTAGCCTCAGCAATAGTACTAATTGCAGGAAGAATGGTTATCAGCTCTGTACCAGCATCAAATAGCTTAGTTGCTTCTGTGGCGGATAAAGGCAAACGCATGTCCATACAACACGCTCCACATGGTGGGCAAGTTTTCTCAAAGTCAAATTCAAGTTTCTCAAAAGTTTGCATAATATATTCTTAATTAAAAAAGCCCTGTTGCCAGGGCTTTTTTTTGCTGACAAGGATTCGTTACTTATTAATTTTAGTAACTACACCTGCGCCAACTGTTCGGCCACCTTCGCGGATAGCAAAACGTAGACCTTGTTCCATTGCGATAGGAGCTAATAGTTTTACCTTGAAAGTGATTGTATCACCAGGCATAACCATTTCTTTATCAGCAGGAAGTTCAACTTCACCAGTTACGTCCGTAGTACGGAAGTAGAACTGTGGCTTATATCCCTTGAAGAAAGGTGTGTGACGGCCGCCTTCTTCTTTAGTTAAAATATAAACTTCAGCGTCAAATTCTGTGTGAGGAGTGACTGATCCTGGCTTAGCCAAAACCTGGCCGCGCTCGATGTCATCACGTTCTACGCCTCGTAGCAAGATACCAACGTTGTCGCCGGCTTGTCCTTGGTCAAGATTCTTCTTGAACATTTCAACACCAGTAACGACGCTCTTACGAGTATCGCGGATACCAACGATTTCGATTTCTTCGTTGATCTTAACAATACCTTGTTCGATACGACCTGTAGCAACAGTTCCACGACCCTTGATAGAAAATACGTCTTCTACAGGCATTAGGAAAGGCTTGTCTAGTTCTCGCTTAGGTTCTGCAACGTATTCGTCCATAGCCTTAACAAGTTCCATAATTGCATCTTCAGACTCTGCATCACCAGCCAAGGCCTTAGTTGCTGAACCCTTGATGATTGGAGCGTTTTCGTCAAAACCGTTCTTCGCTAGTAGTTCACGGATGTCCATTTCAACTAGTTCGATAAGTTCTGGGTCAGCTAAGTCCATCTTGTTCATGAATACTAAGATTGTTGGTACGCCAACTTGCTTAGCCAACAAAACGTGTTCGCGTGTTTGTGGAAGTGGGCCGTCGTTAGCTGCAACTACTAGAATTGCGCCGTCGATCTGAGCAGCACCTGTAATCATGTTCTTAACGTAGTCGGCGTGACCTGGCATGTCAACGTGAGCGTAGTGACGCTTTTCTGACTCGTATTCCTGGTGAGAAGTAGCGATTGTTATACCGCGAGCTTTTTCTTCAGGTGCATTGTCGATCTGATCATAAGCAACTGGCTTGTTTACTGAACTTGGTAGTCTTTTTGCTAATACAGATGTAATAGCTGCAGTAAGTGTAGTCTTACCGTGGTCAACGTGACCCATTGTACCTACGTTAACGTGAGGCTTGGTTCTGTCAAAATTCTCTGCCATGTGATTTGTCTCCTAGAGATTATCTTTATTAATATTACTTTAGCATGGGCATATAAAGCTCACACGAGTTACAGGGTTAATTCTACCAGATTGATATGAAGTTTGTAAAGGGTTCTTCCGCTGTTTGAGCGTTGTCATATACCACAGCTTCAGTTGATACGGTATTTTTGATGCTAAAGTTAGCCAAAAATCTCTGTTCGCAATTAGCCTGTCTCTCTTCTACAGTACGAGACATGTTGATATTACTAACAACGCAGTTATCAACAGTAGTCTTGATAGCCGCAGCATACATACCCGCCTCAGGAGTAGCTGAAGATTGACTGATTATATTTTGGTCTCTGTATTCACAACCAATACAATCGTTTCCTGTTACTGATCTGGCAATTTTGTCTATAATTTTCATATAACTCCTTGTATCTGATTAAAGGCTACAGGCCTAAATCCTTGTTGCTGTCTTCAATTATGAAGCTAGTTTGCACTACTGATTCCATCGAACTCGTACCAATCCTACCGCTTAATGATGTTCTTGCAGAAATGGCTCTTGTTCTTTCGGCATGAATGGCTACAGCGGCTGCCGATATACCAATAGAGCATACCGCCAGCACGCCATCAATTATTCGTTTAACGCCATTTTCAATTGGTGATGATTCTTGGTTGGGCATTTCGACTATTTAGCGTTTTTAGCAATGATCGCTTCAGCAACGTGGTTAGGTACGTCTGCATAGTGGTCAAGTTCCATGCTTGAGCTAGCGCGACCTTGAGTAGAACTTCTTAGGTTAGTCGTATAGCCAAACATTTCACCTAAAGGTACGAAGGCTGTAATTTCTTTGATGCCTGAGCTTAGATCTTCCATAGTTTCGATACGTCCACGCTTGCTGTTCAAATCGCCAATGACGTCACCCATGAAGGCTTCAGGAGTAACAACGACGACTTTCATGACTGGTTCCATTAATACTGGACCGGCGGCTTTAACACCAGCCTGCAAGGCCATTGAACCGGCAATCTTAAATGCCATTTCGTTTGAGTCAACATCATGGTAGCTACCAAAGTATAGTTCTGCCTTGATATCTACGACTGGATAACCAGCCAAAACACCATTATTCATAGCTTCAATAATACCCTGTTCTACAGGCTTGATATATTCACTTGGAACAGTTCCACCCTTGATAGAGTTAATGAACAAGAATCCCTTGCCAGATTCGTTAGGACTAAGTCTTAGCCAAACGTCACCGTACTGACCACGACCACCTGATTGACGGATAAATTTACCCTGAATCTCGACATTTTCTTTACGAATAGTCTCACGGTATGCAACCTGTGGTTGACCGATGTTAGCCTCAACACCAAATTCGCGCTTCATACGGTCGACAATGATCTCTAGGTGAAGCTCACCCATACCCTTAATGATAGTCTGGCCAGTTTCTGCGTCACCTTTAACCTGGAATGTTGGATCTTCTTCTGCCAAGCGGTGCATAGCAATGCCCATTTTTTCTTGGTCAGCTTTAGTTTTCGGTTCAATCGCAATTGAAACTGGAGGATCTGGGAAAGTAATGCTTTCAAGAACGATTGGACTAGTTGGGTCAGTCAAAGTGTTGCCAGTAGTAGTCTGCTTAAGACCAACGATGGCAGCGATATCACCAGCACCAACTTCTGTAACATCTTCTCGTTTGTTACCGTGCATACGAACGATTCGGCCAACACGTTCTTTTTCGCCGTTAGAGCTGTTCAAAATATATGATCCAGCTACGACTTTACCAGAATAAACACGGAAGAAACAAAGCTTACCAACGAATGGGTCAGTAGCGATCTTGAATGCCAAAGCTGAGAATGGTTCGTCTTCAGTAGGTTTGCGTTCGACTTTATCGCCAGTCTTTGGATGTGTACCCCAGTTAGAGCCACGATCAAGAGGAGATGGCAAGAAATCGTTTACTGCATCAAGAACTTTTTCGACGATAACACCACGACCGTCGCCACCAGTAACTGCAAAGAATTTACCAGTCAAAACTGCTGTACGAACGGCTTGACGAATTTCTGCTTGAGACAGACCTTCTTCGCCAACTTCAAAATACTTTTCTAAAATAACTTCGTCTTCAGCAACAGCGTTCTCTACCAATAAACTTCGGTAGCGCTTACATTCTTCAACCATATCAGCAGGAACTTCGCCTTCAACTAGTTCGTGATCTGTGAATTCTTTGTAGGTGTAAGCCTTCATTGAAATCAAGTCAACTAGACCATTAATGCTTTGCTCGAATCCAATAGGAATGTGGATTGGGAATGCGCGCTTGTTCAGACGGTTATGAATTGATTCAAGTGACTTATAAAAATCGCCACCAGTTTGGTTAATCTTGTTAATAAAACAAATACGAGGCACGCCGTATTTGTCAGCTTGGCGCCATACAGTCTCAGACTGTGACTCGACACCCATTTTACCGTCAAAGACAGTAACAGCACCGTCAAGAACGCGTAGAGAGCGTTCTACTTCAACAGTGAAGTCAATGTGTCCCGGTGTGTCGATAATGTTGATCTTGCAATTCTTCCAAAAACAAGTAACAGCTGCAGAAGTAATAGTAATACCGCGTTCTTTTTCTTGCTCCATCCAGTCAGTAGTCGTTTCGCCTTCATGAACAGCACCAATTTTGTGCTTTAGTCCAGTACGGTAAAGAATACCTTCAGTGGTAGTAGTTTTGCCGGCGTCAATGTGAGCAATGATGCCGATATTACGAACGTTGTCTAGTGTGAACTTCTTTTCTGCCATATGTCCTCTATCCTTGCATCAAACTTAATATTCCGTTTACTTCTATTCTTCTATAGTCACAGCCTTCGTCAGACTGCCTGGAGTGTAACTCCGCCTGGACATGTCTTATGTCTGTTATGCGTTGTTGTGACTCTTCATTTTCCATGATCGTCTTCACGTTATCAGCGGCTGTTTCAAAATAAACACCGCAGAGAACTGTCTTTTCACAACTGTTACAAGGTGCGAATTCACTCATTTGTCGCCAATCGTTTGTTCAATATTATTTGAATTATCAACTGGCCTTGGCATATGTTAGAACCTTGCGAAATGGGCGAAAGCACGGTTGGCGTCAGCCATCTTGTGTGTGTCTTCTCGCTTCTTAACGGCAGCGCCGGCATTATTGTAGGCTTCAACGAATTCAATAGACAAACGGTCGGCCATGCCGATACCTTTGCGAGATCGAGCTGCTGCTACAAACCACATTGTTGTAAGGTGGTTCTGGCGTTGGCCCTTAACTTCAAAAGGAATCTGATAGTTAGCTCCACCAACACGTCGAGAACGAGTCTCCATGTGTGGCTGAACGTTCTTCATAGCCTGTTCGAATACTTCTAGAGGATTCTCGACTTTAAGCTTGTCAGCTGCTTTCTGTAGTCCTTCGTAAACTAATCTTTCGGCTAACTGCTTTTTGCCGTCTAGCATGATGCGGTTAATAAGTCTCTGTACTGCTACTGAGTTGTACAAGCGATCTGGTTTGATGTCACGTACTAGTGACTTGGTCTTCTTGCGTGGCATTAAATTGCTCCTAATGGGTTGTTACTGATGAATTCTGTGATTGCTAAGCCTGCCAATGCAGTAGTTGTTCGCTCGTCGCTTTGTATTGTCGCTTCAACAATAGCTCTACCAAATCTCAAAAAATCATCATGATTCTTAGGACTCAGTTCTGCTTTTTCCTCATTATAAGGACGTATCGGCAATACTTCGACAGATCTTGCCTGGCTTAGCTCGGTCATTACTTAGATTCCTTCTTTGCGCCGTACTTACTTCGTCCGTTTTTGCGGTCTGCTACACCCTGAAGGTCAAGCGTTCCACGAACGATGTGATAACGAACACCAGGAAGATCCTTTACTCGACCACCTCGTAGTAGTACTACGGCGTGTTCTTGCAAGTTATGGCCTTCTCCACCAATGTAAGCCCAAACTTCCTGACCATTAGTCAGACGAACTCGTGCTACTTTACGAAGCGCTGAGTTAGGCTTTTTAGGAGTTTTGGTTGTTACCTTAACACAAACACCGCGCTTTAGTGGCGCTGGCTTGTCGTAACTCTTAGTTTTAAGGTTATTGACGATGCGTTGAAGAGCCGGTGACTTTGACTTCACGGCTGCTCTGGTGCGAGGCTTGCGAACTAGTTGGTTGATTGTTGGCACTGGCGAAATTCTCCTTAAGAACTTTGCAGTTGTGAAGCTGAAGATTGTGATAAGTTCGAGGTCAGCACCTCTAACTTATACCGTCCCAGCCTCACACTGCGTAGTGAAATGAAACTCTAAACAAGATTGTAACAGATTGACCGCTATTCGGCAAGCGCTTCTGCTTCTAGCTCGGCCTCGGACTTGTGTCCGGTTCCTACTGGAATTCGTCGTCCGAGAATAACGTTTTCCTTCAAGCCGAATAGTTTGTCGACTTTTCCGCTCGTAGCTGCACCGATCAAAACACGTGTAGTGTCCTGGAAACTTGCAGCACTCAAGAACGAATCTGTTGAAAGTGAAGCTTTAGTAATACCAAGTAGCAATTGAATGTACTTAGCTGGCTTCTTGTCGTCAGCAGTTAGTTCTTCGTTAGCTTCAACGACTGCCAATTTACTGACAACGTCACCGATAACAAACTGACTATCGCCTGTTTCTTCTATCTGTACTCGACTAAACATCTGTCTAACAATAACTTCAAGGTGCTTGTCGTTGATGTTTTGACCCTGTGATGCAAAGATCTTCAAAATATCGTTCATGATATAGCGCTGAGTTGCCTCAACACCTTGCAATGCCATCAACTCATGCAAGTTGATTGAACCGTTAGTTAGTCTTTGACCAGCAACTGCTGTGTCGCCATCTTTAACGAGAACTTGCTTGTAACTTGGGATTTCGTAGCGAGCAACACTCTGTTTAGTAGGTGATATTGTAATCAACTTCTTAGTAACATGCGCTTTGCCGGCGACTGGTGAGATCAATGGATCGCTACCGTCTTCAGCAGAAGCAACGATGTCGCCAATTGCTACTTCAGCATTATTCTTGATTTGATTAATTCTACCAGC